>JBDSFC010000247.1:0-8995 GCA_039919745.1 Bacteroidia bacterium
CATTGGCTGGGGCATTTTTGACGGCGAGACCGTTAATTTTTACCAGATTTTCAGCATAATTGTTATTATTTTAAGCGTTTATTTAATAAACCGGGATTAAATTTTTGCTGGTTAATAAGAATTAAGTATATTTGCGTCCCCTTTTTAAGGGAAATTATTAACAATTAAAACCAAATTAAATGTACGCAATTGTAGAAATAGCCGGGCAACAATTTAAAGTGGAACGTGGAAACAAAGTTTACGTTCACCGCCTAGAGGCTAACGAGGGCGCTAAGATTGAATTTGACAAAGTTTTCTTATTAGATAACGGCGGAAAAATTTCAGTTGGAAACCCTACGGTAGAAGGCGCTAAAGTAGCAGCCACAGTGATCTCACACTTACAAGGAGATAAAGTGATCATTTTCAAAAAGAAACGCCGTAAAGGTTATCAAAAATGGAACAATCACCGTCAATCTTTAACTCAGATCCTTATTCAAGGTGTTTTAGCTAAAGGTGATAAATTAGAATCAGAATTAACTGCAACACGTGTTGTTCGTACGCAAGGGCTTAAAAAATCGGCTGTTGTTAGCGATGAAACTAATGTTGAGAAAAAAGCACCTGCAAAAAAGGCAGCAGCTAAAAAAGCAGCACCTGCAAAAAAAGCAGCAGCTAAAAAAGTAACTAAGAAAAAAGAAGACTAATAACCGAATTAAAGATCAGAGATTAAAGATGTAAATTTTTAATTTTTAATTTAAAATTCTTAATTTATAAAAACATGGCACACAAGAAAGGCGCGGGTTCATCAGATAATGGTCGCGATTCGCATAGTAAACGTTTAGGCGTTAAAATTTTTGGTGGACAAGCTTGCATTGCAGGAAATATTATTGTTCGTCAACGTGGAACTAAACATAATCCATCTGTTGGTGTTGGTATGGGCAAAGATCATACTTTATACGCTTTAATTGATGGTACTGTAGTTTTCAAAAAGAAAAGAGATGATCGTTCGTATGTATCGATTGTTCCTACTACTGCAGGGTAATAAAACTTTATATAGAAATTAAAGCCCTCCTTAACCGGTGGGCTTTTTCTGTTTATAAAGGTTCCTAAACAATGCTTTCGAAATCATTTAAAAAATTAAATTTGTATTATAAAAATTGAACTATGTTGCAACTAAATTATATCAGGGAAAATAAAGAAGATGTTTTAAAGCGTTTGGCTATTAAAAATTTTAAAGATGCCGAAAGCATTATTAATTCTGTTCTAACCAAAGATGCGCAACGTAGATCACTGCAACAGGAGGGTGATGGTATAAAAGCAGAAGCCAATCAGCTTGCCAAACAAATTGGCGAACTGATGAAAGGTGGTAAAAAAGAAGAAGCTGAAAAAGTAAAAGAGAAAACCACTGAGCTAAAGCAAAAAGAAAAAGAGCTTGACGAAAAATTAAAAAGTGTTGAAGATGAAATTCACGCATTATTAGTACAGGTTCCAAATACACCAAACCTCACTGTGCCTTTAGGAAAAATGCCTGAAGATAACGCGGTTGTTTTTGAACATGGCGAAAAACCAAAATTAGCACCAGGCTTTGTTCCGCATTGGGATCTTACCACAAAATATAATTTAATTGATTTTGAATTAGGTGTTAAAATTGCCGGCGCAGGTTTTCCTGTTTACAAAGGTAAATGCGCAAGATTACAACGCGCTTTAATTAATTTCTTTTTAGACCGTGCAACTGCAAAAGGTTACCTGGAAATTCAACCGCCAATTGTTGTGAATGAAGATAGCGGTTATGGTACTGGTCAGTTACCTGATAAAGAAGGACAAATGTATCATTGCACAGTTGATAATTTATATTTAATTCCGACTGCTGAGGTTCCGGTTACAAATATATACAGAGATGTTATTTTAAAGGAAGCAGATCTTCCCGTAAAAAACACGGCCTACACACCTTGTTTTAGAAGGGAAGCAGGAAGTTATGGAAAAGATGTGCGTGGATTAAATCGTTTACATCAATTTGATAAAGTAGAAATTGTACAAATTACGCATCCTGATAAAAGCTACGAAACATTAGAAGAAATGCGCGAGTACGTTGCGGGTTTATTAAAAGAATTAGAATTGCCGTTTCGTACATTAAAATTATGTGGCGGTGATATGAGCTTTGCAAGCGCGTTGACCTATGATATGGAAGTGTGGAGTGCTGCACAAGAACGTTGGTTAGAAGTAAGTAGTGTAAGTAATTTCGAAACTTTTCAAACCAATCGTTTAAAGTGTCGTTTTAAAGATGCTAATGGTAAAACACAATTAGCGCATAGCTTAAATGGTAGTGCTTTGGCCTTGCCACGTATCGTTGCAGCATTGTTGGAAAATAATCAAACGCCTGAAGGAATTAAAATTCCAAAAGTATTAGTGCCGTATTGTGGTTTTGATATGATCAACTAAAATGATACAAGCTGCTAAAAATAGTGTTGTACTTTTATTTTTTGCAGGATTATTTTTTCAATCGTGTAACAAGAACGATGTGTATGGCGATAAGATCAGATCGTTAGATAGCTTAAGCGGCGCTGTAAATGCCCTGATAAAAGAAGCAGACAAGGTAGATACTATTATTTTAGCAAAAGCGGTTTTACGTTTTGGACAATACAAACAATTTATTCAGCAAAATGTAAAAGATACGCTTACAAAAATTGAAGCTGATTTTTTACAACAATTTTATACCAGTGGAAATGGCTTGGAGAATTTTACTTTAAATCGTAATTCCATTAAAGCAAGAGTAGCATTGATCAATTCGCAATTGGAAAAATTAAAAAAAGATGCGAAGAACAGAACTGTTTCGGAAGAAAAATTAATTGAGTTTACCGGGCAGGAAAAAAAGGAAGCTAATAATTTAATAGATGCGGGGCATAACCAACAACAACTTTTTTACACCAACTTACAGGAATTTAAAACGGCCTTAAAAGGCGTTGAAGATCTTATAAAAGCCAGGAATAATGGGCAACTGCCAACAGTTATTAAAGATACCCTTTCGTTATAATTATGGCTGTTTC
Organism: Bacteroidia bacterium; assembly: GCA_039919745.1. Classification (GTDB taxonomy): domain Bacteria; phylum Bacteroidota; class Bacteroidia; order B-17B0; family Aurantibacillaceae; genus Aurantibacillus. The sequence goes on from JBDSFC010000247.1 coordinate 3,021, forward strand.
GTTCCAAAATCAAAATATACAATTTAAATTATCCGAAAAAGGAAAGATAAGATCCTGGATCAAAACAATTATCGGCTCTGAAAAAAAACAATTAGGGGAAATAAATTTTGTTTTTACTACCGATGAAGAAGTTTTAAAAACAAATATCCAATTCTTAAAGCATAATACTTATACTGATATTATTACGTTTGATTCATGCGAAGGAAAAACAATTAACGGTGATATTATTATTAGCGTTGAACGTGTAACAGAAAATGCTGAAAAATTTAAAACCGATTTTGAGATCGAGATCAGGCGGGTGATCATTCATGGTGTATTGCATTTGTGTGGTTATAAAGATAAAACAGCTAAGGACGTTGAATTAATGCGTAAAAAAGAGAACGCAGCCTTAAAGAAATTTATTTAAGAAAATTGCATGGGTACATTCACTTTGGTTTTTTCGATACTGATTAGTGCTGTTTGTTTTTGGGCAAGTATTAAAATGATGCGCCTTTATTTTAAAGTAAAAGCCTGGAAAAGAATACCGGCCACTGTTATTTCCAAAAAAATAGAATTACATAAACGTATCTCTACAAGAAACTCACCTTATGCTGTAAGAGTAGACTATAAATACAAGTATAACAACCAGGAATATTCTAATAATAAAGTTTACATGGTTGAGTTAATTAACGGGCAAGCCAATCATATGGAATCGAGAGCAAAAAAAAAGTTAGAGGAAATTGGCGATGTAATAACGATATCTGTTGATCCTAAAGACCCTCAACGATCCGTAATATTTATCAATGGAATTGGTATGTATGTTTTTATGTTCTTTATGGCAATACTGAGCTTATTGATCGGTATCGCTAACTACAATTAAAGATCATTGTCCCATCTGCGAACTCGAATTATCCTTGCTCACGTTCCTTAAGCTAAATGTAATAGGATAAGTAGTTCTGTATCGCACAAATTTATTATTAACAACTGCTGGTTGCCATTTGGTGTCTTTTATCAAGCGTAATGCTTCTTCGGTGCAGCCAGTGTTTACCCCTTGCTTTACAGTTAAACCTGTTAAATATCCATTGGTTTCTATAACAAATTCGATCACTACAGTTCCTTCTATAGATTTTTCGATAGCCAATTTTGGATATTCAATATTTGAAAGGATATACTCAGCTAATCCATCATCTCCATTCTTATAATACTCCGGTGATTTATCTGCTTTTGAATAGATCATAAAACTACTATCAGCCGGTAAAGGTTTTTTTAAGTTGAGTTTATTTTTTTGCTTAAAATACTTGTTATATTTTTCGGTAGAAAGCTTGAAAATTAAAAAATATGGCCTGCTCTCGTTTGGAAGGTGAAGTGTTTTATGAAACCTCAAAAAATTAAACACACGTGTAAGTTCATTTCTTAAAACATTGTTATTATTATTTTTTAATCCTTCAAATTTAATATTCACAGCTTTTCCTGTAGTATCCAGGTCAAAAAAAGTGGTTACATCCTGTTCAAAATTAGCGGTCAATAAAATTTTAGGCAAGGTTAACTGTGTTTGTAATACCTGTTCTATTTGTTCTTTTCCACCAATAGCTTTGGCCTCATATTCTGGGCTGGTAGCCGATGTTTGTGCGAAGAAGACCGAAGTGTATGTAGTTAGAATAACAAATATGTATTTTTTAAGCATACATAAAGATAATCGAAAAAAATTGCAATTAAAAAAAATCGCCGCCAAACTTTATAACTGGTAGTTTGGCAGCGAAAAATAAAGAAGAATTTTTAATTTGATTTTAGTCTTTGATGATCTTACTAGTTTTGCTAAAGTTATTTCCTGAGATCTTCACAAAATAAATGCCGGCATTAAAATTCTGAACATTAATGTTCTTAGCATTTGTTCCTGTATAAATTACTTTTCCATAAAGATCAATAATACTTACATTAAAGTCAGTAGCGTTATTTTCAATAGTTAAAACATCTTTTACGGGATTTGGGAATAAAAGAATATCAACTGTTGCAGAAATATTTTTACCAATGCTTGTTGGAATGCTATTAAGAACATTAACTGTTGCCATTTGCATACTATTATTGGTTTTAAAAATATTTTGATTGATACACGTAGTTGTAGATGAACCACAGGAAACGCTTACAGTTAAGCAGATATTGTAAAAACCTGTTGCCGAATACGTATGCGAAGGATATAAGCCTGTGCTCGATGTATTATCGCCCCAGTTCCATACAACAGTACTCACGTTTACAGGGTAGGTAGGAAAAGCGTCCCATACAATAGAACTACTAGTGCTATTTTGCATTAGATAAAAAGTACTGGTTGATACGCATAGCGCATTAGTTAAAGTTATTGTTTGAGATTGAGTACTTGTACACGTTGAATCTATATAATCAAAAACGGTTAGCGAAACTACGTATTGGCCATTAGATGGATAATTTTGCGGTAGTGGATTTGAAACGTTACCGTAATAGTTATTGCCAAAATCCCACGAATAAACCGAAGCTGTTGATGTACCTGTTGAAGCGTCGCTAAAGCTTACTGTATTATTGTTAACCGTATAAGTAAAGCCTGCCATATTGGTACATGGTTGTATATTTATATTTATTATTGCTGTATAAGAGCTCACACAACCTGTAGAGTTTTGAGCCTGTAAAAGGATCATATAATTACCATTTACAGTGTAATTGTGAGTTGGATATATAGATTGTAATATGTTGTTTGTGTAATAATTCGTATTGCCATCACCCCAATTTAACGTATATGATGTTAAAGGAATAGAGCCGGTAGTGGTATTACCGAAAAATGCCATACCGGTAGTACTAAGCGCATAATAAAAACTTGCATTTAAAAGACATGCAGTGTTGCTAATGGTGATAGTTTGGCTTACCGATGAGCTGCAAGGTGTAACGGTATCAGTAGTAGTAAACGTTACTACATAAGTCCCGTTTCCAGCATATGTATGATTTGGATTTATTTGGTTCGAAAATTGGGTGTCACCAAAATCCCAATTATAAATTGTATTAGAAGTTGTAGACGATGATGTATTGGAAAAAGTCACATTGCCGGTTGCATTTAATGTATACGAAAAACTGGCAGGACACTGACTTTTTGCATTTATGCTGAATAAAGCGGCGAAAAAAAATGCTAGTAATTGAATTTTGGAATTATTTTTCATGTTTTTGTTTTTGGTGGATCTTGATCCTTTTACTTACTAATACAAGGGTTTGGGCCAAATGGTTGGGTTGATGCAAAAATAGTTACAAAGTTGTTTTTATTCCAATAGTGAAGCCTGAATTTACTTTATTATTAATGCCATAGCCCAATACATAATCAAAACGTATGATCCTAAAAATATTTTCAAATCCAAAATTTATTTCATAATACTGTTTTAGCTTGTTGCTCATTAACAAATGCCCACCTACAACCTCTTGTATACTTAATTTTTTCAAAACCGGGATCTTATTAATGATAAAACCATTAAAATGATGTTCTGCATGCGCCTCTGCAAACCATTTGTCAGCACTAAAAGTATAATAAGGCAATAAACGAAAACTACTTAAATAATCATTGGTGTTAAAAAGAGTTTGATTTCCTAAAAAATATTTAAAATCCATAAAATAAAGTTTATTCGTATTTAGAAAACCACCACCTTTTAACCTAAACGCTAAATGACCAAACAACCCTAAATTTATATCGTCATAGATCATAGCACTTGCAAGATCATAATCGGCGGTTGTATTTAATACAGGAAATGCTCTTTTGTAACTTACACTCAATCTTGGATATTTACTACCGGTAACAATTTTTTGATTTGGAAGAGTAATGTATTTTTGTTTGAACCTGAATGAAAATGTTATTTCGGCAGAAAAAGAATTGTTTGTGTTAAACAAAGAATCATGCGTAAATGCATTGCGCGGATCATTACTGGTAAATAATTTATTCCTGTCGTCAATTATTAAACGATCTGTGGTGTTTCTTAACGGATCGCGTTCTACATATTTTACTAAAGACGAAAAATATATACCGTTTGTGAGCTCAGTAAAATAACTGGTTTCAACGCCTGTTTCTTTGAACATCTTCATAAAATTTTCATTTAAATAAAGTGTGTATAAAGAGTTTACAAGCGGGGAGATAGGATCGAGCTGATTATATTGTTCAGAAATAGATTTTACTTTTATTCCCACGCGTGAGAATTTTTTTGGATTATAAAAATAATTGTAACCAACTTCGCCTCCCCACAAATAATTACTAAAACCATAGCGTAACCTTCCGTTAAAACGATGGGCTTTTAAATTTTCATATTCTTTATTTACTGAAAAATCATAACTTAAATTTAGTCCTTCTACTGTATTGTATTGTACACCATTTGTAATGATGCCAGGTATTGAAACTGAGATCCTCTTTTTTGTTTTGTTATACTTGTAACCTAAAAAAAACTTGGCAACGCGTAAACGGTTACTTCTTTTATCAACCGAATCTTTATACCTGTCTGTATCCTGTATTTTTTCGCTGCTATCTTTTTTTCGATAATCTACATTTTCTTCTTTTGTTAAAGGTGCCGGTCGGTTAATGTTCCAGTAATTAGAATCTTTTTTATTGGCACCATCTTCAACAACAAAAATTTCGTTGCTAAAAAAATCATCTTTAATATTTGGGTTAAGGTTATAATTTTTTACAGTTGCGTTAAAATAGCCGTTACCGGCAATGCCCAAAAATTTAAAATAAAAACCAAAATTATGGTTTACAGGCATCCAAATGCTGTCGCCTGAAACAGGAGCGTATAGTTGTTTGATGGAGAGCGTATCTACAAAATGAATCTTTGTTTCTTTTAATAATTTAAGATCAACGCCTGTTAAACGCCACGAATTTTCCTGGATATAAATAATGCCGGTAAAGCATGGATCAGTTTTGCGTTTTGGTTTTACTTCTATTTTATTAAAGATCTTTCCATCTTCATTAATTGTGCCAAGTAATTTAAATTTGTAATAAAGAAAAGCATTGCCATTTAATGGCGAAATAAGTGGTCTGTCACTAATGCCTTTAATTGGAATTAAATTATCATAAAAATTAAATTTCATCTGGCTTAGTTGGTTAAAGCTAAAACTTTTGCTCTCGCCGCTTACACGACTGCTAAACATGATCTCTTTTTGTTTATTTGGCTGTTTAAAATAATAATTACTCTCACTTTCGCTTAAATAAATTACACCATACGAAGTAGAATCTATTTTTTCGCCGCTGGCAATTTTTATTAATTTTTTAAATTTTTCAGGAAGATTAATTAAACGTTGCAATCCTTTTATGTATGATTGGCAAGAATATTCATTTACTTCTTTAGAAAAGATCTTTCTTTTTTTAATAGCCTTGCGCATGATGGGGTAGGCGGGATCTTCGCCGGCCTTTACAATAATTTCCTGTAGCGCAATGCCATCTGATCTTAAATTTACATTTAGTGTTTTATTTTCGGTGAGGTCAACTTCAATTTCCTGTCTTGAATAGCCTATGTATTGAAAGACTACAAGATGTTTTCCTTTATCAAGCTTAAAAGAATAATTGCCATCATCATTGCTATTAACACCTTTGGTAGTGCCTTTTAAATAAATAGTAGCAAAGGGAAGACTTTCGCCATTACCTGTAATTTTTCCGGAGAGTATAAATTGTTGGGCAAAAGTGGTTTGAAAAAAAAAGAACAAAATAAAAAAGAAATTTAATTTATGGCCATTAATTCTGCGCATAAATTACTTTTTATCAAAACCTGTAAACGCGTAAGAGATTAAATTCGCGCCCATTTTTAATGCTTTGCTTCTGGCTTCTTCGCTGTCTTTATGAATTTCAGGGCTTTCCCAACCATCTCCAAGGTCGCATTCGAAATCGTAAAAACAAACCAATCGTCCTTTATAAATTAGTCCATAACCTTTTGGCGCTGCATTATCGTGCTCGTGAATTTTTGGTAAACCATTTGCGAAATCATACTTCTGGTGATATACAGGATGTG
>JBDSFC010000593.1:0-5090 GCA_039919745.1 Bacteroidia bacterium
CTCAATATTCGAAAAGAAATTGGTGACAGCAACGGAATAGCTACCTGTTGTATAAACTTATGCAGCATACATTTTCACTTAAAAGATATAAAAGGAGCCAGAGACTTTATGGAAAATGCATTAAAAATATCCCTTAGACTAGGAAATAAAGATGCACTTGTAAATTGTTATGGTGGATTATATAAACTGGATAGCGCATCAGGAAACGCGGAAATGGCATTTGTGAATTTTAAAAAACTGACCGATATAAAAGATAGTTTGTTTAATGATGAGAATACAAAAAAACAAGTGAAGCTGGAAATGAACTATGAGTTTGAAAAGAAAGAAGCAGCAACACAACTTGAACAGGAAAAGAAAGATTTATTGGCGCAGGCAGAAAGTAAAAGGCAAAAAATAATTATATGGACGGTTTGTGGCATTTTATTATTGATGATTACTTTTGCGATTTTTGTTTACAGAAGTTTTTTACAAAAACAAAAAGCCAATATCGAGATCGAAAAACAAAAGCAGGTTATTGAAGAAAAACAAAAAGAGATCCTAGATTCTATTCATTATGCTAAACGCATTCAAACAGCACTTCTTACTTCTGAAAAATATATTGATAAGAATTTGAAGAATTTGAACAAGTAATATCAGTCATTTAATTTTTAATATATTCCCCCCTTGAAAAAGAGCCTGTCCCGATCTTACCTCGGGAGGATTAAGGGGATTGATAGTTATTTTAAAAAATCGCCATCAACGATCAATAATTTTACGCCTTCTTTTGAGATAGAACGATGCGAGCTGAGGTCGTCCGAAACAATATAGCTCATACCTTTTGAAAGCGTAAATTTTTCTCCGCTTTCCAATTCGGTAATAAATTCACCTTCCAGGCAATGAACAATATGCCCTTTTTGGCACCAGTGATCAGCTAAATAACCTTTCGAATATTCAACAATTCTTACGCGAAGCCCTTCAAATTGCAAAGTTTGCCAATAAGAAGTATCTGTTTCGCCTTTGTGTTCAACTTTTTCGATAGTTGACCAATCGTATGTTTGGAATGGGATGGATGACATTTTTTATTTTTGTTTGGATTAAAAATCTTGAACTTGAATAATCATGTCGATACATGAAATAATAATTGGCAAAATAACTAACATAAGGGCAATAAAAAAATCTTTACGGGCTTGTCCTTTACTAACAAGATAAAGCACTAAGGTTATAACAAAACCTGCTACAAATGCGAGGAGCATTAGCATTAGCATGCCTGCATTTGCTAAACCACAGCTTCTGTGACGATCTTCCGAGATGTTGTGAAAAAAATAAAAGCCATATGCCCACCAAAGAAAATAAACAATTAATAATACTGAGATTAAAACTCTCCTGGTGATAGTATAAGCTTTTGAATCAGTCATTATTTACTAATGTTCTATTTAAACCAGGTAATTTCTTTTGTTTTTAGGTCGATGTTTCCACGCTTCCCATCTTTTTCAATATCAACCTTTCCAATTGAATTCGGAAGCCAGATCTGGTCATATTCAAAGGGAATAACCTTATTGCCTTTAACATCAATGTAACCCCACTTTTTATTTTTCTCAAGTACAATGTATCCTTCTTCCATAATAAAGCGGGCATTACTTTCTGAGTAGCCACTTGTAGAATATTCGTTTTTTTGAACATCAACAATTTCTTTATAATTATCAAATTGAAAGTCAATAACCGTTTCGTTCTTTGCATTAATAAAACCTATCTTTTTTCCTTTTTGAACAAGAGCAATGCCATTTTGAAAATCAGTCGCCATTGGGTATTGACATTGCACAACAACTTTACCTGTTTTATCTATAAAGCCGTAATTGCTTTTATAGTTCTTATCAATGCTAATTCGTGATAATCCATCATCACTCCACGATCCAATATAATCGTAAACAAAAGGCACAAGTGTTTCGTTCTTAATACTTAAAAGGCCCCATTTTGAATGGTTTGTCTGTGCTTTTACAACAGAGTTCTTTACGGTTTTAATGTCTGTATAAATAGTTGGAATAATGAGTTTGCCTATAGAATCAACAATCCCGAAAAGGTATTTATTGTCAGTTTTATTACCAACTTTAAAATAATGACTGCGGGAATAATCGCTTTCAATTGTATTGTATGCATAACCAACAACAATTGTGCCTTTCGAATTAATTACACCATGTAATTCTTTGCCATTAACCATTTTTGAAACCACGCAATAATTACCCGAAAAATCAGAAGCGTTATAGAATGTTGCGCCATTAAATAATTTGGCTCCGGTATTATCTTCAAAAAAACGGTTGCCATTGGGTGTGCCAACTCTTTTTATATTCACCCAATCAATTTCTTTTTTTTCCGGAGCAACGGTAGTTGTTTCTGCCGCATTTTGTTTAGAGGAGTTCCCGCAGCTGTTAAGAATAAATAGGAAAGAAATTAATAAAAGAGAAGCTACAAAGCCCAAACGGATGTGTTTTTTAATTTTCATAGGAATTAGTTGTATGTATTTAAAATTATTAGGGTAAAACTACAGATTTATTAAATACTAATTTTAACTTAGGTTAATAAAGATATAGAGAATGCTTTTTGAAATAAATACCTGAATTGTCAATAAAAATACTCCTAAAAGGGACAAAAAGCTGTTAAAATTGACCTTGTGGCATCCCTAAAAAATCTTATTTTTGTGTGCCTTATTATAACATGGTTTTTAGCAGCATAACGTATTTAGTTTATTTCCTCCCAATATTTTTATTGCTGTACCATTTAGCGCCGCATAAATTTAAAAACGCGGTTATTTTAATTGCCAGTATTTATTTTTATAGCTGGGGTGGGCCAAAATTTATTTTCGTTATTCTTGGCACTACTTTTTTAGATTATTTTTTGGTGAACGCCATGCACAACCAAAAAACGCAAAAGGCAAAAACAAAATTCCTTATTATTTCGTTGTGCTTAAACCTTGGACTTTTATTTTATTTTAAATACTGCAATTTTTTTATTGAGAATGTAAATGCTCTTTTAGGAACAGAAATAAAATGGATAAAAGTATTGTTACCAATTGGTATTTCGTTTTACACCTTTGAGAGTTTAACCTATGTAGTAGATGTTTACCGTGGGGTTCATAAACCTTTAAAGAATTTTTGGCATTATCAAACCTACATTTTATTATTCCCAAAATTAATTGCCGGGCCAATTGTTCGTTACCACGACATAGCTGATCAAATTACTAACCGTGAAAAAAATTATACACCCAATATAAAACTCAGTGGCTTCTTAACTTTTTGTATTGGTCTTGCTAAAAAAACAATTATTGCCAACACCATTGGCATGCAAGCTGATGCCGTTTTTAAACTTGCACCTGAACAAATTGATACTGCAGCAGCATGGGTTGGCGCATTAGCATATACCTTCCAGATCTATTTTGATTTTAGCGGTTACAGTGATATGGCCATTGGTTTAGGAAAAATGATGGGTTTTAGATTTCCAGAAAACTTTAATAACCCTTACACTTCTGCCAGCATTACTGAGTTCTGGCGTAGGTGGCACATTACTTTAGGCACCTGGATGAAAAATTATTTATACATTCCATTAGGGGGCAATAAAGTTTCTGATTCTAAATTATACCGTAATTTAATTATTGTTTTTTTACTCTCCGGCTTATGGCATGGCGCCAGTTGGAACTTTGTATTGTGGGGTGCTTATCATGGATTGTTCCTGGTATTAGAACGTTTGTTCTTAGGAAAAATATTTGAAAAGCTTGGAAAGTTTATTGCCGTGCCAATTACGTTTATTATTGTGATCACCGGTTGGGTATTGTTCCGTAACGAAGATCTTCATTATGGCTTACATGTGATCAAGCAGATGTTTGCCTTTAATTTCTTTGATAGTAAATTTGCTTTAAACAATGATTTTATTTGCATGGCTATTATCGCTTTTGTATTCTCATTCTTTGCTATTACCAACAAAACAAAAGAAATTCAAAATAAAATATACGGCGAGAATTTTTCTGATAGTGGCAAATGGTTGGCAGCTATAACAGGTATTGTTTTATTTTATGTGTCGTTAAGTTATGTATCGGCATTGGATTTTAACCCATTTATTTATTTCAGATTTTAATGGCTGTTAAACAAAAAACATATTCTATTCATCATGTGGTTATTTTAATAGCCCTTGCCTGGCCTATGATCTATGCGATGATGAAATATCAAGCGCGCGATGGAGCAGAGGATCTTACTTATAATAAACCTAATTTAATTGGATTGGTGATCTCTGATGAGAAACCGAAATTCACAATGGCTTCTTGGATGGATGGATCTTACCAGGCAGCCGAAGAAGATTACAATAATGACCATTGGGCCTATAAAGAAAAAATGGTGCGTTTAAATAACCAGTTCTATTACAAAGCTTTTAACCAGATCCGTGTGAATGGTTTTGTTTTAGGAAAAGAAAATTATGTTTTTAGCGAAAGCTACATCTTCTCTGCATTTGGAGATGATCTTATGCCGGAACAAAAAGTAAAAACACTTTTACAAAAAGCAAAAGTAGTTCAGGATACTTTAAAGAGAAGAGGTATTGATTTGGTATTGGTTTTTGCTCCTGGTAAAGGCGCATCCTGCAAAGAGTTTATTGAAGATAAATATATTCACTCTGTGAAAAACACGAATCATAATTTATTTGCCAATAACAGTAAAGAACTTGGTTTAAATTATTTAGACCTGTATGCTTATTTCGAAAAATTAAAACCTACTTCGCAATATGCATTGTTCCCAAAGTTTGGACATCACTGGAGTTATTATGGCGAATGTTTAGCGGTTGATACAATAATTGGTTATATCGAAAAATTACATCATTGTGATATGCCGGATCTTTTATGGAACAATATTGAAGTGGTGGATACTGCGCGCAGTCGCGATGCCGATGTTTTAAAAAGCATGAATTTAAATTCGAATCCTGAGCAAAATATGAAACTGGCTTATCCGATTATTGGATTTGAAAATGATAGTTTAAAAAATACAACGCGTGTATTGACAATTTCAGATAGTTACTGGTACGGCCCTGTTTATATGGGCATTGGGCAGAATTGTTTTGCTAACGGGCAATTTTGG
>JBDSFC010000627.1:0-2563 GCA_039919745.1 Bacteroidia bacterium
ATTTTGGTCCTGTTGATGGGCATGATGTAGAAAGATTAACCACTGTATTGCAGGATTTAAAGAATATTCCAGGCCCTAAAATATTGCATGTATTAACACAAAAGGGCAAAGGTTATAAATATTCTGAAGAAGGCAACCAAACGCTTTGGCATTCACCCGGTTTGTTTAATAAAGAAACTGGTGAAATTATTAAAATTATTCCCACTAAACCCGAACCACCTAAATATCAGGATGTTTTTGGATATACAATTGTAGAGTTGGCAGAAAAAAACCCTAAAATAATGGGTATTACACCTGCTATGCCCTCTGGTTGTTCATTAAACATTATGATGAAAGCCATGCCCGATCGAGCTTTTGATGTAGGGATAGCAGAACAGCATGCCGTCACTTTTTCAGCGGGATTGGCTACTCAGGGCTTAATCCCCTTCTGTAATATATATTCCTCATTTATGCAACGGGCGTATGATCAGGTAATACACGATGTAGCCTTACAAAATTTACATGTTGTTTTTTGTTTAGATAGAGGTGGCTTAGCGGGTGCTGATGGGCCAACACACCACGGTGCTTATGATTTGGCTTATTTTAGATGCATCCCGAACATGATCGTATCTGCGCCAATGAACGAAGAGGAGTTACGCAATTTAATGTATACCGCACAACTACCTGAAACAAATGCGCCTTTTTCCATTCGTTATCCACGAGGTAATGGGGTAATGACCGATTGGAAAAAGCCCTTTAAGAAAATTAATATTGGGACTGGCCGTAAACTAATTTATGGTGAAGACATCGCCTTGTTAACGATTGGTACTGTTGGTAATAATGCAGTAGAAGCTTGTAAAATACTAGAAGCAAAGGGTATTAAAGCAGCTCATTACGACATGCGCTTTGTAAAACCAATTGATGAAGAACTATTGCATGAAGTGTTTAAAAAATATCATAAAATTGTTACCATCGAAGATGGATGTATAATGGGAGGCATGGGAAGCGCCATTATTGAATTTATGTGTGATAACAATTATCAAGCGCAAGTAAAACGATTAGGTATTCCAGATGAGTACATTGAACACGGTACACAACTGGAACTGCAAAAAGAATGTGGTTTCGATACGGACAGTATTGTACAAACCGTAACAGAAATGATCGGAATTAAAAAAAATACCATGATCGGGTAATGTTCTTTAAACGTAAAATTTTTTTAAATTTCAATTGTATAATATCTTATATTTGATTTTAATTATTTGACTTTAATCTTAAAAACACAATATGAGACTTAGATCAATCACTAACTACGCTTTGTATTTTTTTATTATAGCAGTTTTATCAGCTTGCGGAAATTCGTCAGATACAGATTCAATTGCTGTAAACGATACCACTCAAATAAATAAAGTCAATGATAATAAAGCCCAGGAGGTTTTTTATTCTATTCCCTCTCCTATTGAAACCATTTCATTATTAAAATCTGCTGGGGCAAAATATAATTCTAATTTTTTAAACCCTATTGAAAACGTATCTCGTTATGCATCTGTTACGGAGAAGGCTTTAAATTTAGGTATCTACGGTTCTGATTTAAGTTATACCAGTATGTATGATCAAACGCAAGAATCAATGTTATTCTTACGTTGTGCAAATAAATTAGCAACTAGTTTAGGCATAAGTGGTGCTTTTGATGAGAATACAACTGCACGTTTAGAAGCAAATATGCAAAATAGAGATTCGTTACTTGCTATTATTTCAGATTCTTATTGGACTACCGATACTTATCTTAAAGATAACGGACAGCCTGGAATTTCGGGACTTATCATTGCTGGTGGATGGATAGAAGGGTTGTATATTGGTACACAAATAGCTACTCAAACTAAAAATCAATCATTAACTACCCGAATTGGAGAACAAAAACTATCACTTGAAAATTTAATTGGATTATTAGAAACCTATAAATCAGATAATGCAGGTATTGCAAGTGTATTAACAGATTTGAAAGAATTAAATGCTGTTTATGGTAATGTGGTTTCTGCCTCCACAGAAACACATGCAACAACTGATACCACAAATAAAATTACAACTTTAGAAAATAGTAATACTTTTGATTTATCTGTTGATAAATTAAAACAAATTACTGAAAAAGCAGCAGCCATTAGAAATAAGATTATTAAATAAATACTGTTTTTTTATTGATTTGCTTACGCTATAATTTATAAAATTAAGATTTTTCAACTAAGGAGTTAGGAAATTACAATTTTTCATAATCTATCGTAGCTTAAGAAACAATTTAACTGTATCCATGAAAAAGAAGTACTTCATAAAATTAATATTACTTTTGTCTTTCATTACCACCTTTTCATTCACACAATTATATTCTCAATGTAATTCATTTGTAAAAAAAACGTGTAATTATAAAATTTCACCTTTTACAGAAAATGGTCAATCAACAACTAAAACAATGTCTGCTGGCGAAAAAGCAATCCTAAATGTAACATTGCTTGCAGGTCAGGTTTATCGAATACTTGTTTGCTCAGAAGAAGTATTAGGTATTGTTAGCTTTAAAGTTACGGACGCAACTGGA
>JBDSFC010000253.1:0-24591 GCA_039919745.1 Bacteroidia bacterium
ACCAACGGGTTATTCATTCGTAAAAGGAATGGAATCACAAACCATTATTATAAACGAGAAGGGAGAATTAATCAAACAGGCTTTTATTTGGCGAGCCAACGCAATGACCTACGAACAGATTAGAATACTTCGCGCTTCTAATTCAGGAGGTATTCAGTTACCTGAGTTAATAAAAGGTTTTAAAGAACGAAATGGAGAAAAAATAATCAAACAATTGAAAGCTTGGCATGATCAAATAAGAGAAAATTAGTTGAATTAAACGGCGGGATTTCCCGCCGTTTAATTCTTATTCCACTCTGTGAATCTTCTTAGCCTCATCAAAACCAACCCACTTGCCCTTTCTATCCAAGCCTCGGTTTGCTAATTCCCTGCGAACTAAGTGGATTAAATCGAAATCGCCACCTATTGCTTCAGCAAGAAGTTTGGAGCTTGTGAGGCTGAAAATAAATAAAGGATTATCATCATCTTTTCGGTTAGTGTATTTTGAAGAGTTAAATTTTTTAGAAGGTGTAATTTGTTTCCTATCCATTAATTTAAAATGACCTTTATTACTTCCAAACTTGGATTTGATATTGTAACCATCCCCATTATTTGTAAGAAGCCATTTATAACCTTGCTCGTCATCAACATCACACGACTCACCTTTTTTTAGAGCTGTGATTTTCTCTAAATGTTCCGGGTGTAAAATAGCATGCCAATCTATTCCGTGTTTTAAAACGGCTAATTCTCCCCATGAATGTTTCTCTAGTTTGACCCTTAGCTCTTTGCCAATTTTTTCAATTGTTTCCGTTTTTTTCTGTTCAGCTTTTAGTTTCTCTTCGCCCGTTTTAGTTAATTGACCACCCATCTTTTTCCAAATGTCACCCGGTATCTCTTCCCGAATTACTGTATCGCAATTCATTGCCATAATCATCGCTGATTTGTAATCCTTTTTATCAATATACTTTTTTATAGTCTTTAGAATCTGCCAATCAACTGAATCAAGATATTCAGGTTCCGTCCAATCTTTTTTCTTTATAGTCTTTTTCATTGCTTTGTTTTTGGTTACGTCTAACAACGATACATTATTCCGTAAAGTCAAGTTATGTTTTGAGTTACTTGAAAGTCTTTCTAAGGAAGGGCTTTCCCCGTCTACTGTTGAACTGTCAGATGTATGGGCTTTTTTTTTACTTTTCCGATTCCCGACAAGTCATCTTCTCCTGAAATACCATCATCAAAAATTCGCATCTCGCCACCCTGATTAAAGCGACCGTTTTGAACAGCAATTCCTTTTTCCGGCACTTCAATAACTACATCCACATCGTGCTGAAATTCATTTGTGCCTCTGAATTTTCCTTCTTTGGTCGTCTGGAAAACGTATATGAAACTTACACCCGGATTATCTGTTTTTAACTTGGTAAGTTCTTGAGGAGACAGGCCAAGTTTATTTACGCTATCCAAAAACACAAATTGATATTCGGATAGGTTTTTAGGTAGGTTATCTGCAACAAAGAGGTTCTCATTGGCCACGTCCTTATCCTTCAGTTTTTTCTGTAAAGTGGCATCCAGTTTCTCTTCCTTGGCAACATAGAGGACTTTACCGTGATTTCTTGACAAATAACCCGCAAAATCTACGCACAGATAGCTTTTTCCCATCTTTGGGCGTCCATATACCATAGCTGTGAATCCAGGCGCAGGATCGCCTATAAATTCCAGCCACTTGTCTTTTAGCCCAATGGTGCTAAACTCAAGGTTGGCAAAATCTAAACTATTCATGATTTTGCCATTGTTTTGGCTAATTCCATTTAAGCCAATGGACTTGCGTTTGGGCTTTTTTTCTGTTGGTTCATCGTCCAAATCTTCGTAAGCATTCTCATACTTTTCAATGATGGTTTTATAGCGTTTAATGGTTTCGGGTTTGAGTACAAAATGCTTAGCGTTCTTCATTGTATTAAAAGCATTGATAACTGCATTTTGCATCGCAATAATATCTTTTGCCACAGGAGATTTTTTTGTGATCTCTTTTTTTTGAATAGCTTTTTGCAACTCATCAATAAAAATTTCAAAAGTGTTTTTGTAAAGTATCTTATCATGAAAAGCTAAAAAAAGGTGAATGAATTTAACCTCCGTTCCGATTTTAGAATACGGATTAATTTTTTTCGATTTGTTTTCGTTGCTTTTTGTTCCGTCCATTTTTTCTTCCTGCGTTGTACCAGATAAATTTTCTTTTTTTGAATTCATAAACTCTTCTAGTTTTTGAAATACCAATTTGGTCATGCGGGTAAACCCTGCATCTGTTCCGAATGCCGACCAGTCTTTTCCATTGTCAGTTCCCTTAACAATAAACTCGTGAGATAAAAAAAGAACTTCAGGTAATTCCTTTAAGTCGAATTTTTTAACGGTGTTAAAATAATTTTCTGATGTAATTTTCATTATGCTGCGAATTTTAATCGTTTAAGTTTGGATTCTAAATTTTTAACCGATATGGTTTTAGTACTTGGTTTTACTGTTTGAACAATTGCTTTTATTTTACTTGGATCATAATTCATCACAAGCATTTCTGTTTTCTTTTTATCGGTGTGTTTTGTAACGGATACAAACTTTTCCACCTTCTTTGTTTTCCAATTGTGCTTTTTGATGTATTGCGATAAAATTGTAGAAGGGTAAGAGCTCAGTAAAAACTTACCTTTTATTTTCACTAGAGTATCCAACAATTCTTTGTAGTCTTCCTCAGAATACCCTTTGTAGTGTCCCATGTCAGAACCGATGTATGGAGGGTCACAATAAATAAATGAGTCTTTGGTATCACTTCTTTGGATAACTTTAATGGCATCGTTGTTCTCAATTTGTACCATTCGTAAACGGTCGGCATAAGCTTTTGTAAAATCATCACGCTTGTTTGCGAGAGATTTTTCTTTGGCATTTTCTTTACCAAATCCCCAAGAACCAATCATACTGGCGAAGCCTTGATTGGTTAACACCCACAATGCCCATGCTCGTTTTACATCGGTAAACAAATCGGGATGTGCATACACCACCATTGCTTTTTTATAATGCTCACGACTGTGTAAAGTGCCTTGGAGTTCCTTTTGTAATTCAGTAAATTTTGTTTTAACCACTTTAAAGAAGTTTATTACTTCTCCGTTTTTATCGTTGATGATTTCTACTTCGGATTTAGGTTTAGCAAAAAATAATGCGCCACCACCAAAGAATGGTTCGCAATAGATAGTGTGAGCCGGTAAAATTTCCAACAAGTGTTTTATCATATTCTGTTTACCTCCGTAATATGTGATGGGTGTTTTCATTATGCCGCTTGTTTAAAATTCAATAATTCCAATTGCAATTCGAGAGTTAAGTTTTTTATTGAATCGTTATTTTTCAATTCAACAACTTGCATTCCTAGTAATCGCTGAGCGATTGCTTTTACGACAGGAACACTAACCGCATTGCCTAATAATTTGTAGCGTTGTGAATCCGATATTTCTGAAACCGAACCATTAAATATTCCGGGTCTTGTCCAGTTATCTTTAAAGCCTTGTAAGCGTTCGCATTCAATGGGCGTTAATCTTCTTAAATTATTTTTGGCAAGTGTGTATTGTTGCACGCCTGTGTCAATCGTTCCTGCAATTCCTCTACCGACACGTCCTCTTCGTTTGTTCGCTTCCAAGTAAGACAAATTAATACTGTCTCCTTTTTTAGCTGTGGCGTATCCCTTCTGTGTGTCTTCAGGAATATGAAATACTCCGTTCTTTGTCCAGTTATCAGGAAAGCCTTGTAAACGTTCGCACTCGGTGGGAGTTAATCGTCTTATTTTTTTATTGACTAAATAATTTCCAGTTTGAGATCCGCTTCCGTGACCGGAAGATTTTATTGTTTTTGAAATGCCGTTTTTAGAATCATACAAACGATTATGTTCTGATTCATTTTTTGTGAGCTCGCGCAACATGACCATACTGTCCTTTTGAACAGAGGTTAATTGATTGGCGATATTATCTTTTCTTAATTCAATCTGTCCACTTTGACCATTGTAGTTACGAGTACGGTAAGCTACTCCGTTTGCAATCAATGGTTGGCGAATCCAATCCTGCTGTGTGTTTAAAGCAGGGCTTGTTTCCATCTGATCGTATTTCCATTTTGTTGAAGAACCTTTCCAATGTAAAACATAGGGAGAGCGGTGTGTGCTTTCTCCCACTTTTGTATCGATGGTCGGGCTTATAGTTTTTCTTTGAGATTTTTCTTTATCGAACGCATCACTCCCTTGAGTGCTTTCTCCGATAGGAAATATTTGGGATTGGGTTTTGCCTCTAAGACATCCGACAAAGTAAACCCGCTCTCGGTTTTGGGGTAGAAACCAGCTAGTATTAAGCAGTTGCCATTGGACGTCATAAAGCCCAAGGTCGGCAAACGTTTGCAGTATGATTTCAAAGTCTTTGCCTTGGTTACTGGAGAATAACCCTTTGACGTTTTCAAAGATAAAAATATCGGGTTTGCATTCGTTAATGATTCTAACTGCTTCAAAAAAGAGATTGCTTCGTTTTCCTTTAAGCCCTTTGCGTTTGCCAGCAATGGAAATATCCTGGCAGGGTGAACCAAAGCATATAATGTTTGGCCGTTGGATTTTTTTGGTATTGATTTTCGTAACATCGCCAAGGTTGATTGAGTTTTTAAAATTGTATTGATAATTTGCAACAGCATATTTATCAATCTCAGAAAAATAATGCTGTTTGATTTTAAATCCTGCTTCCTCAAAGCCTTTTGCAAAGCCTCCTGTACCGCTGAATAAATCGAGCAGTATAATTTCTTTGTTTTGTTTTTTAGTTTCGTAGATAAAGTTCAAATTGGAACCTGAATTGTAAAACTCATTCGTTCCGGTAAGCCCTTCATCTGAAAAAGAATAAAATCCTTCTTTGGTAAGGATAACGTGATCTGTTAATTCAATATCAAAAGATTTACCCGCTTCTCTTATTTTCTTGGTAATCAAAATATCAGAGCCACTAGGATTTAAATTTCCACTTGGATGGTTGTGAGCTAAAACAATGGAAGTGCTTAAACTTTTTAATGCTCCTGCTAAAATTAAACGCATGTCCACCATTGTTCCTGTGATACCGCCAACAGAATGTTTCGTATATCCTAAGACATCTGCTGAATTATTCAAATACAACACGATGAATTGCTCTCTCAATTCCAGTTCTTCTTTTGGAAAAATCTCTCTCAAAATTTTCACAACATCCGCTGAACATATGATTTTCAGTCGGTCTGCTTTTTTAACCGGATTGATATAACTTAACTTTATTTCAGGTAGTTTCATTCTTACATAATAAAAGCAGGGTGCAACATTGCACCCTGCTTTAGTTTTAAAGATTAGCTATACAAAAGCGTTTTACGGTTGTCCCAAACTTTATCAAAGTTTTTGTTTCCGCCTGCCCATTGGTAAGTGAGCGTTCCATTTGTATTGGTTACTTTTTGAATGGCCCAGATCGGTTCATTTCGTGGCGCGCCTAAAACTGCAAAACCATTGTAGATCAAGTTCGGATTTGTTTCATCAACGATAGTTGGTGCTGGAGTGATTTTATCACCCGCAAGGGTTACTTTATCCTTTAGATCATTAACGGATGTTTTTACGTTTTGTAATTCCGCTAACTGTTCAATCTGTTTCGCTTCTGTTGCCAGTCCTGCCGCGCTGCTTGATTGCAACATTTCTAAAATCTGGTCGCGCAGGTTCTCCACACTTGTAGAAACAGGAACTGTTACTTCCAACTGGTTTACAAAAACATTGTATAAAGCCCCTTCGCCAATGTCTAACCGAATGATGGTATCTCTTACAATATCCACTTCACGGATTTGTGCTTTCATAACAAATTTTGAAACGCCATCGTTTATGATTTTTAAACTGGCACCGGCATTAATTATTTGTGTTGTCATATTATGGTTTTTAATGGTTCATTTATCTTCTCTGTCTTTTATTGCCCCAACAACTACTTCGCCTATAACTGCTCCGATAAAGCCGCCTATCATGACATAAGGAACTGCATCCTTTGCGGTTTCCTTCGCATAGAAATAACTAATTAAAGAAGCAGCGAGCGTTACAGTTGATACAATTGTTTTTTCTTTCATGCGTATTTATTGTCGTGATTGAATTAATAAACTTGTGGTTACAGCGGAGAGAATTAGAAAACCTACCGCCAACACTTTGTTTTGAACCTGTTTCTTTCGCTGTTGCTTATAAGCGGTTTGCAGATCCTCGGTGAGCTTGCGTTCTCTTTGCAAATTATCATCGCTTATGCTTTTGAGTTGGGTATAAGAAATTTGGCACACGACAATTTCTGAATCCCTAACCGCAACTATAGTGTGAAGTTGGCTGATCGTAGTTTCATAATTACTTTGTGTGCTATCTACCCAAAAGACATAATCTGAAACCTCCTCTTTCAGCGAATCACAATCATTTAGCTTTTGCTGAACACTTAACCCGGCTGTATCCTTCTCCAATAACTTCACCACACTAAATTTGGATTGCTCTAGTTTTATTTTGGTGGCGATGAGTTGTTTCTGCGTTTTACCTAACGCCTTTTCCAAACTATCAGAATGAATCTTTAAGTTTATAAAAGCATTTTGGTAATGCGCTTCGACTAAACCTGCCTCGTGTTTTGCATTCTGAATTGATTCTTTATCCGGCTTTAAATGATGGGGATCATCTGAGCAGGTGCTTAACAAAAGAAATAGCCCGATGCACAAGGCTGTGATTAAAATAACGATTGGTACTTTTTTCATAATTTACATTTGATTTTAGAGTGATTAATTTTTACTTTCTGGCTGGGCCAGTTTTAGATTTGCGTTCCAACGAATAACCAAATGTTCCTGCTCCAACCATGCTGATAAAAGCATAAAACATATATTCAGGAACGGCTACACCAAAGAACTGCTGACCAACCCAACTAATGATGGACATAAGCACGTAGAGCATAGTAAAGACTTCTCGCAATGAGAAATTACCGTCTTTGTCTTTTAGTAATTGATGAAGGATGTCTTTAATTTTCATTGTCTGGTTTTTCTTTTCGTTTAAATAATTCAACAATTTTATGTCTGCTTTTAAAAGAAAAATAGCCAACTGCTATGAGTCCGAGAGTTCCTATACCGTATGCGGCACGCCTGATTGTTTCTTTTTTTACCGCCCTGAAATCTATCAGGGTATAAGTAAATTTATTACCATATAACTGGCTGTGGCGTTCGCATAGTTTTAAAAACTCCTGAAAGGCATCGGCATTTTCAAATACTTGGCATCCTGCCGAATACTTATCGACTGTTCTCGTAGTACCTGTTTTACTGGCTCTGTGGATATTGATTCCATATAGGCCTGATGTTTTTTTACCATTGAGAAAATCGAGTTTTGCATTGCGATCGTAATCACGAATCACCGTCACGGGTTTGCGTTGTACTAAGGCTTTATATTTTCCCTGATGCATTCCTAACTGATAGGTATTGAGATACTGTCCTTCTGAGAGGATGGCAGTGCCTTGTTTTTGCAAAGGGTTTTTTAACCAAAACGTACCGGGGTCGGTTGTAGCTTTAAATACATGGTAGTTCCACTTGATCGGGCTAATCCTGTAGAACACATGAATCTCGTCATCAAATTTGTTGGGCTCTGAGCTTTTACTGCGCAGGCCGACAATATTGAGTTCGTAAGGACGAGTATAAAGCTCAAACCGTTTGTGACGAAGTATGGCTCGTAATTTTCCAAGTATCATCTTATGCGGCGTTACCTAAATTGGGTTCGTAATTTCTTAACCAGTCTTTTACATCAAAGCAGGGGCAGGCTTTGTGTACGTTTGGAAAATCACGGTGACCCAATACTTCAGCAGAAGGATATTTTTCAGTGAGTGATACAATCAAATCGAACATCGCGTGTTTTTGCGAATCGCTTCGGTTGTCAATTGGTTTTCTACATAGGCACAAGTTTTTTGTTTACAAGTTACCCGCGAGGCCGCGGAATTTTATTATTTTTACTGTAAACTGCAAATGCCTAGAAACAGTTATCTTTATTTAAACATTTCGGTAGAAAACGGTTCCAAAACGGCCAGAAGCAAACCGCGAAAACGTTATAAGTACTGCTCCAAGATAGACACTAACAGACAACCTAATAAAAAAAACACTTAAAAAATTCGACAATGACAAAAAGTAAATTGATGGAAATGAACAATGTCGGTATCGTTGTCCTTCGTGGGCTTTTCCACAGAACTTGCAACTTGATAGCTTAGTGCATCTAACAAAACTTTTTCTCGGTGGCCAGTACCGCGCTGCCATTAAAGAAAAAAATATAGCGAACTGACTATCGTTCAACAATAGACTGCTTAACGCTTGTATAACAATGTGCAATAAATCTTCCGAATTGTCGTTGTCTTCACAGTGGCAGACAACAATGACAAACCTAAAAAAAATACAATTCCTTTTTATTATCGTAACGCCAGTTTTAAGCTACGGGCAAAAAGAAATACTGACGTTTGGCCTAAACTCCGGAGTAAACATAAGCTACTTTGACGACAAATATTCGCAGACAAATTTATTTTTGGGATATTCTATTGGTGCAAAATTACGTATTACACCAAAACTAAAGAAGAATTTAAAATCAAGAATCTATTATTTTGAAAGTGGGATTAATTATATCAAACAAGGTTATGCATATACTATTGATAAGCAAAGGATGAGTTTGAGACAGAGACAAGTTGAAATACCGTTTTATTTTATTGGGAAAGTTTCAAAGAAAGTTTTGTCACAACAAATGATAAAGAAGAAAATATCGGTAGTAGTCAAAGTTGGTGCTGTAGCGAGTTTCCAAAGACAATACAAGTTAATGAGAACATTTTCTGCCAACAATCAAATAATAAATGAACAAATAACTCAAAAACCTCTAAATATATTTGGAGTAGGCGGACTTGGATTAGAAAGAGAGTTCGACAATGTTATATTAGGAATAGGAGTTACAGCACATGCCAGTTTTCTAACATCAACAGAAGGATCTTTGACGAGTAATGTACAAATACCAATATGGAATTATAAATATAGAAGTAATTACTTTTCCTTAGACATATTTTTTCTAATAAAGAATTGGAGCAAACTCAAACGACATACAAAAACAATATCTGAATCTGACGACTGTGCAACACCTTAATATTTATAACGACCGCTGTTTTATCTCGACAACTTTTCTCGCAGACAGTTCACAGCAGACACAACACAACGACAAAAAAACACAACGGCACTTAACAGCCAACTGGCGTATTTTTTTTGCATGTTAACGCTCAAATGCATAACTTAGACAAACAAAAAACTCACGCCAGTTGACAAACCCTTAGCGGTCATTATAAAAAAAGAAAAGTATGATAACAAATCAAGTAGATATCAAAAATCGAATTCTTGAAAGCGAAACGGAATTATTAAACGCCTTTCAAAATTGTGATTTGAATACATTAGAAAAATTAATTCACGAAAGTGCGCTTTTTATATTACCAAATGGTTTGACCGTTTCAAAATTAATCCTATTAGACAATTACCGTTCAGGTGCTACAGTAATGACTTCAATTAAAGCAAGTGACCAAAAAATAAACATAATTGACAACAATGCCGTAGTTTCTGTAAATTTGGAAATGGCGGGAAAGTACAATGATCAAGTAGTAAGTCAACAATTTCGTTATATAAGAGTGTGGAAATTATTTAACGACTCTTGGAAAGTTATTGCAGTCAGTGGTGTTCCACTAAATAATAAATAAATGCCCCTACTAAAACTATTGACAATCAAATCAATTAAGTCATCGCATTAACAGACAAAACAAATTCCGCATCTTTCAAAGTACTTCAAAAAAGCAATTTTATGAAAATTGGCAACGCCGAAACTTTATTTAATATGAAATTAAAAATAAAATAATTGACAACTATCACAAAAAAGTAACGAACCGCTAAATGCTCCAAAAAACCGCACTTCGCAAGCCTGTAATACGTTTATGTTTAGTGGCAAACTTACGAAACCGAATGACAATTATTGGAATTAAGTGAAGAACTTCAAACTATTGAACAATAGGACAAAAATCATTTTAAGTATACAATTCACTTGTATGCTTATTGGCGCATCAACTCATTTAAAATGGATTTTGGCAAACGGCATTTTTTATAAGCAAATTAACGCTCCTTTGTTCTCAACTATATTTTGGGATAGCTTAACTTTTTTTGACATCATTGCAGCTATCCTTTTAATAAATAGACCTAAGCACGGTGTTCTTTTGACTTTGGTAATAATTACAATTGATGTAATTCATAATAATTCATTAGTTTTATTAAATAATCAACACATCAATTATATAGGTGTCAAAATGTGGGTGACAAAATACTGGATGCTTATGGCACAATTAATTTTTATGACTTTCGTTTTTGCTACTGCTAAACGTAACCTGACAGAAATTAATCGTAAATCGAAATAAAAAAAACCCGGCCTCTGATATGCAATTGCATCAGCGGGCGAATGAATTATCGTTTCTCTTTTTTCAAAATTTACAAAACTTAAACATAATCTGCTCCCACTCCTTTACCCTGCTTAACAGACAAAACAATAGCTGATTTTTTTTAACAAAATCTTCAAAACTGAAATAAATAATAGTATTTGTATTTATTTGATATATCAACTATATTTGCATCAATTAAATGTTTAAAATGGGAAATTTAGAAGAAATAATATTTTATAATTTAGAAAAAGCTGTTAAATCTTATAGACAGTTTGCACAAAAAAGGACAATTAATGCAGATATAGACATTACTATTGATCAATGGTTATTACTCAAAACTTTACAAGAAAATCCAATTGTAACTCAACAAGAATTAGCAAAAAAAATATTCAAAGATGTTGCTTCTATAACCAGAATGGTTGACTTACTAATTCAAAAAAAATATATTTACAGAACTATCCATAATGAAGACAGAAGACGATTTCATTTAACCATTACTGAACTTGGAGAAAAAACATTGAACAAAACCACACCCATTTCTGTGGAAAATAGAAAAAAAGCTTTAAAAGGAATCTCAAAAGAAGATATTCTTTTAGTTCAAAAAGTTCTTCAAAAAATAATTTCAAATACAAATTAATCTAATGAAAAAAACTATTTCAATTATAATAGTACTCCTTTTAAATTCTGCTTTTTTACGTAGTCAAACTAAGCAATCAGCAAGCGATATTGCGATGTATCATAATTATCTAAACCTCCCTTCTTATATCAGTTATATTCCGTTATATCCACATTGGTTAAAAGATGGAAGCCACTTTTGGTATTCCGAAGTCATTAATGGAAAAAATATGATTTATGTTTTTGATCCCTTTAAAAATAAAAAGAGTGAATTATTTGATAGTAAAAAATTTGTTAATTCGCTCAGTAAATATGTAGATAGTAGTAACTTAAATAATGGAATTCCTTTCAAAGATTTTGAATTTATAAACAATGAAAAGGAAATAAAGTTTAAAATTGAAAAGAAAGAATATGTTTTAAATCTTTCAAACTATGCAATCACACCTTCTACTCTGCCAAATAACATAGTTTATGCAGAACAAATTTATTTCACTGATAAAAAGAAATTTATTTTTCTAAAAGAAAATAATATATGGTTAGGGAATTCAACTTCAACTGAAAGTATAACAACGGATGGCATTCAAGATAATTCTTGGGGCATCACTAAAGATAGTTGGTCTTTTGACGGTTCAAAACTTTTAGTTCAAAAATCCGACACAAGAACAGTATTTCATCTTCCCGTAATTGATTATAGCAATGCTAAAGAAAAAGTAGATTGGAGTGTATATGCGAAAACAGGGGACAGCATTGAAAAATCTGATTTATTTATTTTAGATATTGCAACAAAAAAGCAAACGCACATTAATATAAAAACGGAAGATTATTACATCTTTCCTATTGGCTGGAGAACAGATAATTCGGAAGTATTATTTATGCGTTTAGAAAGAAATGGTAAAACACTTGAACTTTACGGAGCTAATCCGAATACTGGAATATGTAGAAATATATTAACAGAAAAACAAAAAACTTTTGTTGCAGGTCTAGATTTTATTATTGGTAATTGGCATAAACAGTTTACGTCTTTAGACGGTAACAAACAATTTATTTGGATGTCTGAAAGAGATGGCTGGAATCATTTATACTTATACGATTATGATGGAAATTTAATCAGACAAATAACCAAAGGAGAATTCCCTGTGATAAGCGTAAAATCAGTAGATGAAAAGGAAGGATGGATTTACTTTATGGCAAATGCGGAAAAACACTTGTATTACACGAATCTATATCGGGTAAATTTTAATGGTGAAAAAATTAAAAAACTAACCAATGGAATAGGCAAACACAGAATTAGATTTTCTCCTTCTCAAAAATATTTTATTGACGAATATTCTAATTCATTTAATCCACCAAAAACTGAAATACATAGCAATAATGGTAAATTAATCTCATTGCTCCAAATGAAAGACACTACTAATTTAAAAAAGTTGGATTGGAAAGCACCAGAGCCTTTTGTGGTAAAAGCTGCTGACGGCACAACTGATTTATATGGAATTATTTATAAGCCCTATAATTTTGACCCTTCAAAAAAATATCCAATTGTAGAATTTATTTATGCAGGGCCTATTGACCCTATCGTTCCCACAGAATTTCTTCCAAACACATCTTTATCAATTCAGGCGCAGGCATTGGCACAATTAGGTTATATCACTTTTTTGGTAGATGGGCGCGGTACAACTGAAAGAAGTAAAGCTTTTCAAGACGTTATTTATAGAAATATAGGTAAGTATGAAATACCTGACCACGTTGCAACAATTAAACAATTGGTTGCAAAAAGAAGCTATATGGATATAAATCGAGTAGGAATTTTTGGCCATTCTTGGGGAGGATATTTTGCAGTCAGAGCAATATTATTTGCACCTGACATTTATAAAGTTGGTATTGCTTCCGCACCAGGAGAGTTAACAGAAGGTGCTGAAATAAATGAACCATATATGGATTTGCCGGCTAATAATAAAGAAGGTTATGACTATGGACTAAATGTAAACCATGCGCAAAATTTACAAGGGAAACTTCTTTTTATACATGGAACCGCTGATGATAATGCCCCTTTTTCAGGAACAGTAAGAATGATAGATGCATTAATAAAAGCAGGAAAAACATATGACTTATTATTATTACCACAACAAACACATTTTTATGAAGGCATATATGATCAGTATGTAAATGATGCGGTTCTAAATTATTTTGAAAAAAATCTTAAATAAAAGAAATTGCAAACAATCCTACAAGACAAATTATTAACTTTCAAAACTAAAATAAATTAGCAATAAGTGAAAAACGTATTTAAACAAGACGACATAGTAGAATTAATCAATCGCATTAACAAATTAACTTCGACTTCAAAAGCTCTTTGGGGTAAAATGACAGTTGACCAAATGTTAGCCCATTGCAATGTTACTTATGAATTGGTGTATGACAACATACACACAAAACCAAATATTTTTAAGAAATTCATGCTAAAATTATTTGTAAAGAACATTGTCGTTGGAGACAAGTCATATAAAAAAAATGAACGAACCGCACCCGAGTTTCTTCAAACAGAAAACAAAAATTTCGAGAATGAAAAAAAGCGACTAATAGATTACATTAATAAAACACAACTACTTGGTGAAGCACACTTTAATGATAAAAAATCTCATTCATTCGGCTCATTAACTAAAGAAGAGTGGAATATTATGTTCATTAAACATCTTGACCATCATTTAAATCAATTTGGAGTATGACAAAAGAAGAAACACTTTACATTGAAATTGGACAGAAAATGCAATCTGCTGAACAAAGTCAAATGTTCGGAAAACCTTGTTTTAAAATAAATGGTAAAGCATTTATTTGCTTTTTCAAAAATGAGATGGTTTTTAAATTAACGGGGGACGATCATAAAAATGCGTTAAGCTTAGAGGGGGCACAGTTATTTGACCCTTCAGGAAAAAAACGACCAATGAAAGAATGGGTACAAGTTCCTTTTGACTATTCTGACAAGTGGGAAAAAATCGCAAAGGCTTCTTTAGTCTATGTTAAAGCAAATACTTAACACATTAAATCGGCAGACACATAAGCAGAACTACAACTTTCTAGCGGCAACAACCTATAACAGCAGGCAATTGCGCAATGCGAGCGAAAGTATATGTTTTTTGTTTACAAGTTGACTGCCAAAGACGGAAATTTATTATTTTTACTGGAAACAAAAAAAGATGCAGCATTTGAGCAACTAATAAAGTTTTCGGCTTGTAGACAAAGTAAGTTTCGTGAGCCCGAAGAACGCAAGCCCAGAAACCGTTAGCGATCATTGTAAAAACGACATTGCAAACTTGAAACTGACTACAAAAAAATAGCTTTGACAAATTTTAGAACAGAGAAAGCTAAAAACCCAATAGAGTAAGCAAACAAATAAAGAACGATACAATGAATAAATTTATGATTGACATCCTTTTGCAAGGAATAGACAATGAAACACGATTGAAATTATTACCAAGAGAGCAAGAAATGTTAAAAGAATGGGAAGACAATGGGACACTTTTGGCTTCTTATCTAAAAGGCGACGCTGCCGGAATTTACTTGGTATTAATAGCTAATGACAAAACAGACGCGGACAAAAAACTCTCAACCCTACCTTACTATCCATATATGAAAATTGAAATCATTACACTAAAGTAACGAGACAATAAAAACAAAATACATTAGCTAACTTACCAAACAAGTTTTGACAAAGTATTATCAAAACTTTAATAGCCGTGCCTTACGCAAATAATAGTACGAACGGATAACTGCGGCTATGTTTTGCGTCGTGTTATACAGACACAATCACGCAATCCCACGCTGGAGAGTGACTTCAGCGTCACCTACAATTAAATCCAACCAATTAGGAAAATGTTAATTTAGAATTAGTATCTTTACAGTCTGTTAAACTAATTTAAACATAATATTATCTGAGTCTTTCTCGAAAAGACTAACTCGAAAAAAGAGCAATTAATGCATCAAAATCTTCTGATTTTTAATGCACAGATAATTATATCCATTTATTTAATAAATTTTAAACAAAAACAATTGATTATAAAATCGATTGCTTCATCACTTTACAATGTATTCAACATTTGAAAATGTGATGATAATATAATGATCAGTATGAATAGTAAACAGTTAATAAGTAAAAATATAGAACTATTTTACAACAAAGCATCCGAAGATACCAGGCTTGATAAGGGAATGGGCGTATTTGAATTTGAAAGAATTAAATTACTCATAGAAAAATATATTTCATCTTCCTCTTCAACAATAGTTGATGTTGGTGGTGGTACGGGGAAATATTCGGAATGGCTTGCTAAAAAAGGACATCAAGTTCATTTGATAGAACCTGTTTCAAAACATATAAAAATAGCCCAAAATAGAGCGAATAAATTAAAGAATAAATTTTCTGTTCACTTGGGCGAGTCTCGTAAACTGGAGTTTCCAAATAATTTTGCAGACCTCATAATTTTACACGGACCTCTTTACCATCTTCAAAAAAAAGAAGATAGAGCTTTAGCCATTCGCGAAGCCAAACGTGTTCTGAAAAATGATGGAATTATTTTAGATTTTGCCATTAATTACACGGCATCCACTTTAGTTGGGCTTTTAAATGGTTTGATTCATAAGCAAACTTTTTTTGAAATGTGCAAAGAAGAATTAACAACAGGTGTACACAATCCACCTGACGATTTTCCTTGGCTTCTAACTGAAGCATATTATCATAAACCTGAACAACTTAAAACCGAATTTTTAAACCAAGAATTGACTTATCTTAATACCTATGCAGTAGAAGGAATAGCTTGGTTAGACAGTAATTATTTTGTCAATATGTTGAATAGCAAAATGAAAGAAACATTAATAGAACTTACTAAAATTACAGAAAACGACAGCTATCTTCTATCTTTTAGTCCTCATATGATGATAGCTGTGCAAAAAAAAACAAATCATGGAAAATAAAGAAGAATATTATAAATTGTTAATAGAAAATAATGGTCAACTAAATGAAATTGACCTAGGAGAAAAAGTTGGACTTGATGAAGATGAAACAAGGAAAATAATTGTACAACTTCTATTTGACCATAAAATTGAATATGTCGAAAACAGAGTTTGCCATTACAGTATGATGCAAGCCCATAAAAGGAAAAAAAATAACAACAGATAATTGCACCTAAATCCAATTAGGGTATTCGGCTCTGGCATTTGCAAAAGCAGTCCCTCCGAGAAAGACAAATATTTTCGCTTTGCAAATGCCCAGAAACAGTTATCTTTATTTAGTTCCAAAACGACCGAAGCAAACCGCGAAAACGTTGGCTGAAATTTAACATCCAAAACTTAATAAACTAAATTATGAAATTAAAATTGACAGCCAAATTTGTTCTCACATTTTTAGCATTGACATTTGTAATGCACGAAGCACACGAAATTGTTCATACGACCATTGGAAGGCTAATTTGTGGATGTTGGGGACAAAGAGACTTTAATGTTTGGGGTCTATGCGAAGGTTGTTCGGAACAAAACCCATATTCAATCATTTCGACATTTGTAGGACCAATTTTCACATTTATAATGATATGGGTAGGAACTGCTTTAATAGGTAAAACGAAAAGTGAAAACCAAAAAGCACTTGGGTTTTCTTTGATTTTTGCCAATATACCTTTTGCAAGAATTTTAACAGCATCTATGGGTGCTGGTGACGAAGTTTGGGGGTTAAATCAGGTTTTAAAAAATTATTCTTTGGCTTGGACAATAGGTTTAATAATTATTTTGGCAATTACAATCGTTCCGTTATATAAATCATTTAAAATAATAGAAAATAAAAGACGAATTGGATGGTTTTTACTCTTTTTTCTTGCCCCAACATTTATAGACCTATTACTTGTTCTAGGCCTTATGAATACGTTACTTGAAAAAGGCTTATTAAGCAATTATTGGGTTTTGGGTTCGCCAATTATTGTAACAGTTTGGACAGTTTTAGTAACGTTAATTTATTTATTGACCAGAAAAAATATTTACACATTGGTGAGAAAATAAACTTTTGCCAGCATCGGTTTGGCAAATTTTAAACACTGATAACGAATAGTGAATAATACATAATTTAGCTGATTTAGAAAGTAAAATAGAAACAAAAAAAGATAAATGAATATATTTAGCTAAACTATCTGACAATTAAATAATAATGATATCTACTTATGAAATTTATTAACTTCAATTTATTACTGATAATCCTCTTAATTGGATGCTCAAATTCTTTAAGGAAAGATTCAACACCGGCTCACGAAAGTTTCACAATAGAATCAAAGCAAGTTGGGGAAACAAGAACTATTAATGTTTGGACACCACCAGGATATAAAACAAATAAAGATTCATTACCTGTTATGTATATGGCAGACGGAGGCGTAAAAGAAGATTTTCCGCATATAGCAAATACTATTGCCAAACTTATCAAATCAAAAAAAATTCAACCTCTAATTCTTGTTGGCATTGAAAATACTCAACGCAGAAGAGATTTAACTGGCCCAACTATAATTGACGAAGACAAGAAAATTGCAACAATTGTTGGTGGTTCCGAAAAATTCAGAGCTTTCATTAAAGAAGAACTTTTTACTGAAATAAATAAGCGATATAGAACAACAAATGAAAAAAGCATCATTGGTGAATCTTTGTCAGGGCTTTTTGTTATTGAAACTTTTTTGCTAACACCAGAAATGTTCAAAAATTACATTGCATTTGATCCATCATTGTGGTGGAATAATCATTATTTAGTAAGCATAGCAAAAGAACATTTAGCGAAATTTACAACATCTGAAAAAAGATTATGGTTTGCTGGTTCTCATGAACAAACTATATCGCCCTATACAAATGAAATGGCTAATATTTTAAAAAGTGAAAATCCTTCTAACTTAAAATGGGATTATTCATACGAACCAAAAGAAGAACATAACACAATTTTTAAAGCAACGAAAGAAAAAGCAATAATTTGGATATTAGGCAATAAATAAATCCCGCTATCTTTATGAGCATTTACAAATTTCAACAAAATGACAGACAATAAAAATTTTGACGTAATAATAATTGGAGGAAGTTATTCAGGGCTTTCAGCAGGCATGGCGTTAGGTAGAGCTTTAAGAAAAACCCTAATCATAGACAGTGGAATACCTTGTAATATTCAGACACCTCATTCTCATAACTTCATAACGCAAGACGGCAAAACGCCAAAGGAAATAACAACACTTGCTACTCAGCAAGTTCAAAAGTACAAAACCGTTCAGTTCCTCAATGGCCATGCAATCAGTGGAATGAAAACAGAAAATGACTTTGATATTAAAACTGAAGCAGGGAACATTTTCACAGCAAAAAAATTAATTTTTGCAACAGGTGTAAAAGATCTAATGCCAAACATAAAAGGCTTTTCAGAATGTTGGGGTATTTCAATTATTCATTGCCCATACTGCCACGGTTACGAATATAAAAACGAAAAAACAGGTGTGCTTTCAAATGGAGATGTAGCATTTGAAATAGGAAAATTAATCAACAATTGGACAAAAGAACTAACCATTTTTACTAATGGAAAATCTACTTTAACAGTTGAGCAGTCGGCAAAACTAACAAAACACAATATCAAAATAAACGAAACCGAAATTGAACATTTTAAACATAACAAAGGCCAAGTTGAAAGCATTGTTTTTAAAAATAACACAACTGAAATAATTAAAGCTTTGTATGCAAGGCCAGCATTCCAGCAACATTGCGATATTCCACATAAATTAGGTTGTGAACTCACTGAACAGGATTTACTAAAAATAGATGCGTTTCAAAAAACTACTATTCACGGGATTTTTGCTTGTGGCGACAATGCAAGTATAATGCGCTCTGTTGCAAGTTCAATTTCTATGGGCGCAATGGCTGGGGCAATGATAAATAGAGAACTAATTGAAGAAAACTTTTAAGTAAACGAAATAAGCTCTACTTAACAGTCATCTTTAGCAAACCAAAATTTATTGGAATTATCGTTTCTCTTTTCAAAAGCCTGCAAAACTTAAAAATAATTTGCTCCCACGCCTTTACCCTGCCTTAACAGCCAAAGTAATAGCCGAATTTTTTTAACAACCAAAATCTTCAAAACAAAAAGAAATAATAATAATTGCATTTGTTTGATATATCTAAATTATTTTGAAAATAATCTTAAATAAAAGAAATTGCAAACATGCTTTATTACTAACTAAAAAATTTGGCCGAATGGCAAATATGGCTGGTTTAGTGTTAAATTCAAGTTCAGTTTTTTAATTGAAGTTTTATACAAAGTTGAAGTTTTGCGCTTCGATTTCCGTCACATCCCCAAGCCGAAAACCGCTACCACTAATTGTTCGTACGATGCGGACTCATAAAATTTCTTCAGACAAATTTATTTTTCGGTGCGACTTGAAGACTTGTTTTCGCAGACAGAAACATTTGCTTTCATTCAAATTTCGTTCGGACTTGCTGACCTATTTTCGCGGATAGAATTATTTAATTCAATTTGGTTTTCGGTCGGATCTGGTGACACGTTTTCTTGGACAGAAACATTTTCCCTCAATTTAATTTTCATGCGGACTCGTTCAAATGCATTTGTATGGACTCTGCGAATGAAGACGACTAGTTGTAAAAGCAACTAACTATCATTTTTGCGGGTTAACGCTCAAATGCTTAATTTGGCAATCAAAAACGGCTGTTTGCCTATAAAACAATGGCTGAAATAAAAAAGATTAACATGAAATTAAATAGCCTTCAATGAATTATATTTTGCTTAAAGCTTCAGAGGAACACAAAATCGTAATTCAGAACTTAATGCAATACTATATTTATGATTTTTCAGAGTATATTAAATATGACGTTGAGGATAATGGATTATTTGCGCCATATTCCAATTTAATGGACTATTGGGAAGGAGACAATAATAAATTCCCTTATGTGATAAAAATGGGTGAAAAATATGTTGGCTTTGTTTTGATTAAACTTAGTAATTCGGTTAACCGGAGTTGTTTTTCAATAACTGAATTTTTCATTTTGAAAAAATATAGACGGGAAGGTATAGGTAAAGCAATTGCAATCCAAGTGTTTAACTTGTACAGAGGAGAATGGGAGGTATATCAAAAAGATAGTAATAAACCTGCTCAAATATTTTGGAACAATGTTATTTCAAAATATACAAAAGGAAAGTTTAACGAACGGTTAGAAGATGGGAAGCGGATACAAAATTTTGAAAACTAACAAAGGGTAAGAAATTTACTTCAGCCAACATGCCTTGGCAAAAGGCGGGCTGACCTGCGGACATGCTTTCTCGGAAAGAGAATTTACTTTTATTTAATTTTTCGTTCGGACTCGCTGACCTGATTTCACGGACTGAATTCTTCGTTAAAAATACTTTCTGTTAGGTGCAGACTCGCTCAAAAGCGTCAGTTTGAACTTTGGGAATAAAAACAACTAGTAGCAACAGTACCTTGGGCTAATGCTTGTTTTCTGTGGTATTCCCGTTGGACATTCGTACATTTAACATTGCGGACGACAGACACTAGTGTAAGCTCCCCTTAATTGGACTATTTAAAAGTAGATTTTTTTAAAGAATAATTATTTCTATTTGTAAAAAAATATTGGCGAGAGTCCTCCTGTAATCCCCTAATTTTATTCCCCAGGTAAACCAAGTTTCTCGAAAATATAACGAACTTGATTCATATTATAGTACCAACCACGTCGTTTCCCTATGCCCTTTTCAAATGGCTTTAACCATGTAGTCATTGAGCGAACTCCGATTTTGTACAAATCTGCAAGTTCTCGTTTTGAATAAGGTTTGATTTCTATTTTTTCTTTTGGAGCCATTTGATACGTTTTAATTTTCATAAAGAGAAGAAATACTTCTGATAAAAAAGGGTTATGGGGGTTGTACAACCCCAATGAACAGACTGATACTAAAGGAAATAATAAAACCATATTTTAATATGTAAGAAAGGATTTTATGGTAATCCATTGATTTTAATTATCTTTGGTATGTTAAAATATTAAATAGCGAAAAGTTATTTTTTAAGGCAGTAGAAAACCGGCAAGTAATCTAAACCAACTTTGAAAAATAAACTAATCGCCTACGCATGCGTGGGCTTTGGTTTATTAGTTGGTTGGGCCCTTTGCCGGTGCCTCTACTTCTGATTACTAATTGCCCACGCTACTTTTTTGTAGCAGGGCTAAATCGAAATATGATGAGCCAGCAAAACCCGCAAATAGAAATAGAAGATGAATTGCAGCGCTTTATGATGCTGCACGGATTTAACTCCGTTGAAGAAATAAAAAAAATTCAGGTAGAGGAACTTTTAAAAATGGATGGATTCGGCTGGAGGATTGCAAAAAAAATACAATCGTAATTTAATTATTTGCGTTTATGAGCTTGATCATTTGAAATAGATAATCCTTTAATACATTCATTGTACTTGACTCAGCATTGTAAAACTTGTTGGAAAGACTCTCCGCAGAAATCTCATTTGCCTTTGATGTTTGGTAATTTTCGGCAATGTGACGGAAAATATCTCTTTGATTTTTATGGGTAATGATACTAGCATCTACTTGTAGTTTGAAGAAGTAAGCCAATTGTGCTACGGATAGACCTGATTGTATTTTGGGCTTTTCGAATTCGTTAAATAAACTAGGTTGTTGTTCTATAGTAAGTAACTGCATTTTTTTAGTTAAGTAATTTATTTCCTCTTCGAGCCACCCTATTATTTGCTGTTTTAATGATGGCAGATTTGAATTAAAAGACAGAATGGTTTTATGTTGTTTTTGATTAACCATTTTTAATTTATGATAAAGGAAATCAACTTTCTCTGCCAACACTTCGATTTTGTTAGCAGCTACACTAATTGTGTTTATACTATAATTAAATAGTTCAATAGAGTTGTAATTGATTTCTTTTGCCAAAAATAGTATAGACTCGTTTGTAAAAATATGCGAATCGTTTACCATTTCGTAAAATGAAGTTAAATAGGTATTGAAGTAAATTAATTCTTTATATGTTATTCTTTCTTCGAGTGTTATTGCGCTTAATTTAAGGAACGGAACAAAAATAATTTTAAGAAGTATAGGATCAATAGCACTTTTTAAAAGAATGGGCTTTACAATTACTAATTTTTCGTGAGTATTATTTACTTTTAGTAAAGCTGACCTATTGGGTATTTGTATGTTTTCATCAATGTGTTTTAAATAATGTTTTTCGATGAATCTGATTAAATTTTCTAAGTATATATAGGTTAAATTTAAAATATCAGCATCTGTAAACGTTGTTGCTGTTTTATAAATATTGTTTTTTTGGATAGGAGCAATTAATTTCATTAATTGCCAACACAAATTAATGACAGCTTGTTGCTGTTTATGAATGTATTGTTGAATACACTCAATTGTAGTTAATTGAAAAACTGTATTTTTTATATTTAACTTAATTTCTTCCGATGATTTTTTCAGTAAATTATTATAGTGATAATACTTAGCTTCATTTTTTGGGATGTCATCGCAACTTCTTATTTCCTTTATAAAAATACAAACCTTATTAGGTTGCTTAGAATAAGAAATACTAACTATGTTGTGTTTTTTAATACCTAATTGCTTAATGGCATTTGGAGCGATATTATCAATATCTGCCGTCTCAAATAAATTTTGTTGAGGGGTTATTAATTTATCTACTAAGGGATGAAGTGAACTCACTGTTTTTTTATCAGAGAGAATTAATTTACTTTGCTTTTTTTTGAAACTAGCAACAATAAAATTAAAACAACTGCCGTTATTTTCTTTAAGTGCAAGATTGTATTTCAATGGTTCGTTAATACTAATGGAAAAAGGATTTGATTTTAAGCGAGGCTCCTTTCATGAGATTTTTAAGAACCCGATCTATTGTGGCAGAATAGTTATTCCCGCCTATAAAAATGAAGATGAGCAAACGGTCATTGGAATTCACGAACCAATTGTTTCCCAAGTGCTATTTGATAAAGTGCAACTAGCTTTAAAAAACAGGCGGTTTAAACAAATTTATAAAACCAACGTTCAAGAGCCTCTGCCATTAAGGGGATTTTTAACATGCCCACAATGCGACAAAAATTTATGTGGTAGTGGATCTACTGGCGGGAGCGGAATTAAGCATTATTATTACCATTGTTTAAAGGGCTGTAAAGAAAGGGTTAAGGCTAACGTTGTAAATATGGCTTATGCTGAATACCTCGCCTCCTTTAAGTTTAAAAGTGGCGTCCAGGAATTATACACCGAAATACTAAAGACTGTTTTTAAAGCCAACACAGGCGAGAAAAATGCCAACGAAAAGGGCTTACAATCAGAAATTGAAAAGAATAAGGAACGTCTGAATAAAGCCCAACAATTAGTGTTGGATGGCGAAATGGAAATGTCCGAATACAAAGAAATAAAACGCAATATTGAACCAAAAATTGACTCCCTTTTAAGCCAACAATTAAGTTTCAACCAGACCGAACTCGAATACCGAAACTATTTAAAGAAAGGATTGTCTGCTGTTCAACATTTAGGCTATCTATTTGATAATTTGGATATTAACGGCAAACGAGATATTATCCGTTCGAGTTTACGAAAAAACCTCGTATTTTCAGATGGCAAAACTCGAACGGAAAAACCAAACGAACTACTATCTCTGATTAGCTTGGTAGACGTGCGACACAAAGGATTGAAAAAAGAAAAAGAGAGCAAAATTTGCTCCCTTTCTGCTCATGTACACGGAAGGGGGTCAAACTCGAACCTTTTATTCAACCATTTAGCCAAAATTGACAACTTAAAACAATTCATTTTTGATATATGATTTTTTATAAAAAATAAAATTAAGAGTTTGCTTGTTTTAGTTATTACAACGCTCACGCAACTTTTTTGTCGGTGTCTGCTATAAAAGTTTTGATTAAGATAAGAGAGGGAATTATTTTAATTTAATTCGTTAAGCCGCGCTTTATATTCTTTAATTATCATTCGTGACTGCATTCGCAATTCCATTTCATCAGTGACAATGCTTGCCATTTGTTTCAGCATTTCCTGTTGGTCGGAATTTATGTAACGCTGTCTTTTATCAATTATACAAAATGTCCCCAAATTATAGCCATCTTTTGTATGCAGGGGTGCTGCTGCGTAAAATTGGAGTCCAAAATCTCCGGCTACGAGAGGATTAGTCAAACAGCGCGGATCGTTTTTGGCATCTTCTATTAAGTAAACATCATCAGATAAAATTGCCGATGCGCATAATCCTGGGCCCTTCTCGATTTGGTTTACATCTAGTCCGAAATGAGATTTGAACCATATTCTGTCAGAATCCACGAGGCTTATTATTACAATAGGAACATTAAATATTTTTGCTGCTAACGCAGTCATTTTATTAAAACTACCGTCTGGTGGGCTATCAAGTATGTCTATTTTATGAAGTGCTTTAAGCCTCTCTGTTTCTTTAGTTAATGTATCCATGTTTATTAAAGTTGAACAAAAATAC
>JBDSFC010000158.1:0-5660 GCA_039919745.1 Bacteroidia bacterium
CATCTTTTGGTAAAGTTTTTAACCAGGTAATAGAATTTTTGTAAGAGCAATGCTCGCTCCACATTACCGAAAAAATCGAAACCTCAGTAAAATTAGGGGTTCGGCCGAGTATCTCTTTTATTTTATCAAATTCTTCCGGTAAAAGACCTAAATTTTTCGCTGCTTCAACATCAGCTAATTGCTCTGAATATTTAATGATTGCCATAGTAAAAATTAAAGCATTAAAGGTATTGATTTTAAAGGTTTCGTAAGCGTTTATTTAATGAACAAATTGAGGGGAAATGAGCTATTAACTGTTAAAAAATATTTTAGGCCTCATGGAATTTATGCTAAATTTAGTATTACTTCGTTTAAACGCTGGTGAGAGTCATTTTAAAATACATTTTTTGTTCTTTTTTTATTCTTTTTCTTTCTTTGAAAGAAGGCCTGACCGCGCAAAATCAAAAAATAGATTCATTATTAGCTGATATTAAATCCTTAAACGCCGAATCCTCATCAGCAAGTCTTGATGATACATTAAGAATAAGCACACTTATAAATTTAAGTAAAGAATATGTTGCTCGGCGAGACTATTCCAAAGCCATAAAGTATGCCTCCATCTCAAAAATAATTTCAGAAAAATTAGTTAATGCTGTGGATATTTCTGTTTCAAAAAATTGGCTAGCCAATGCCATTCAAAGCATTGCATATACTTTTGAGAACCAGGAAAATTACTCGAACGCTCTCTCGCAGTACAAAAAAGAGTTAGTATTAAGAGAAGAAGTTGGTGATAATTTTAAAACATCTTTTTGTTTAAATAAGATTGGTGAACTATATAATTTCCAGGATAATTTTGCTGCATCACTAGATTATTATTACAAAGCATTAAAATTAATAAATGAGGTTACCAATAAGGATGAGGCTTTAACCATTTACAATAACCTGGGCATTGCGTATGACAGGCAAAAAAATTATAGCAAAGCCCTCGAATATTATAATAAGGTTTTAGAATTAAGTAAAGAGCTTGGTGATCAAAATACCATGGGTATTTCTTATTCAAATATTGGTACTGTGTATGCGGAACAGGGAAAGAATGAACAATCGATAGAATGCTTTTATAAATTTTTAAAAATTGCAGAAGAATCGGGTAATAAAAAAAATATTGCCATTGCTTATTTAAACATCTCGAACATTTATGAAATGTTGGATGATTTTGATAAAGCTTTTGAAACACAATTTAAAGCTTTAAAGATCTTTAAGGAAATTGGTAACCAGGGCGAGCTGGCGCTTATAAATCAAAATATTGGCGTTTCATTTATCTCAAAAGTTAAACGGTCGTCGTCAGATAAAGCGAAAAATATAACGGAAGCAAGAAAATATTTTACCACTGCGCTTCAGTTATATCAAAAAATTGGCCAGGTAGAGGGCATCAGTCAAACCTATGAGTATTTATCTGAATTAGAAGACATGAGTGGTAATCACCAGGTTTCTTTACAATATTATAAAATGCATATTCAATTCAGGGATAGTTTGAACAAGTTAATTGATAATGAAAAAAGTATTCGTGCTGAAATGAATTATGAATTTGATCAAAAAGAAACTCTCACAAAGTTAGAACAGGCAAGAAAACAAGATGCCGCTAAAGAGATAAACGATAAACAAAAAGCTTTGTTAAATTTATTTATTGTGGCTTTTATTTTTATGGTGGTGCTGGCTGTTTTGATCTTTAGAAGTAATCGCAATAAACAAAGAGCAAATAAAATTATTATGCTTCAAAAACAGGAAGTAGAGCGGCAAAAAAGTTTAGGCGAAGAAAAACAAAGACAGATCATTGCAAGTATTAATTACGCCAAACGTATCCAGGAATCCATTCTGGTATCCGAAGACCAGATAACCGCGCATATTCCTGAACTTTTTATCACTTACTTACCAAAAGATATTGTGAGTGGCGATTTTTACTGGTACTCAAACCAGGGTGATGAATCGTTTATTGTTGTAGCTGATTGTACCGGCCATGGGGTGCCAGGTGCTTTTTTAAGTATGGTGGGAAGTACCTTGCTAAATGAAATAGTTAATCATAAAAAAATTCTTGGTCCTGCTCAAATAATTAATGCCCTTGCCACCGGCTTATCTGGCACACTTGTAAATAAAGATAAAGAAGAATTAAATACAGATGGTATGGATATTTCTATTTGTAAAATTAATCATAAAACAAAAAAATTATATTTTGCAGGCGCTAACCAATCTATTTTTATTGTTGATAGTGATTCCGTGAAAGAAATTAAGCCGCAGATAAGTTCTATTAACGGAATTTTTGCAGTAGATAAAACTGAAAAAATAAAGGCGCTTGAGTTTGACCTGGCAGAAAATGTAATGGTTTATATGTCCACCGATGGTTACGTAGACCAGATAGGCGAAGAAACAAAAAAGAAATTCCTGACCTCACGTTACGAAAAATTATTAAGAGCCATTCATTCTTTACAGATCGAAAAACAACGTTATATGTTGGAAGAAACCTTTGAAGAATGGAAAGGTGATACAAAGCAAATTGATGATGTGCTAGTAATTGGTTTTAAGATCTAGACCTCGTTAAAAACAAATTTGAAGCTGGTTAGTTGTTGCAGCCTGCTACCTGTTTGCAACATATCCACATCGCCCTTATCGTAGTTCCAGTTTAAGTTTACCTTTTTTGTTTGTTTGAGTTGGTCAAATAACATGATCATTTTCATGATCTGTTTAGTGGAAGAGGTGCTAACGTAATCAAAGTGAAAAACAATATTTGTTTCCTCTTTAGGTGATCTTAAATACTCATTAATATAATCAATATAAGGCTCATAAAATCGGATAGCATTTTCAGGCAACGAACGTCGCGAGATCTCAAAAACACCTTTATCGCCATCAAACAGCAAACAAGGTAAGTCTTCAGTAGCTTCTAATTTTAATATTTCCATTTATTAATAACTAATATTTGCTTTTATAATTACAAATGTTTTATCATCTGTATAAGGCACCATTTCAATCTCTATTTTATTTTTACTTTTGATCCGGATATCAATAAAACCAAGTCCCGCACCCTTTTTTTGATCGTCTTGTTCTAAAACGATCGTTTCTAAATATAATTTTTCAATAGCCGAATTATCTAACGAATTTACAAAATCGATCTTCTTTATCAACTCATCAATTTTAAAGTTCTCAACGTAGTTACCGGTAATAAGTGAGCAAACATTGTTGTTATCAGCCACCATAAATAAGCCCGGTCTTTCATCACTATTATTTAAACCCGCCGCATGATAACTGATATTTTGCAATAACTCTATCATAATAGCTACTGATGTTTTTTTAAAGCCAAAGTTCTCGGTAAGGTAAATACTACCTTCTGCCATAGACAGCAAGCTTCTTACATTTTCATGTTTGAATTGTCCCTGGAAAAAGATCTTTAAATTATTTTCAGTTACTGCTTTATGAACGCGCTTAACCACTTCATGATTATACTCATCTATTTTTGTATTCTCAGAGCTGCCATCAGTGATCTTTGATTGAAAATAAAAATAAGAGTTTTGCTCATCTATTTTTTCAAAATCATATAACAACTTGTTTCCGCTTTTGCGTACCATTTCTATTAATCCAAGGCCTGCGCCTCCTTTTTCAGAAAAACCTCCAGCGCTTAAAACTTCTTTTTGGTAGTCTTTTAGTTCCTCAGCACTCATGGCATTAACCTTATTCAGCTTTTGCGATAATGTGTCTATATGATCATTTTCGATCGCATTACCCGAACCTACAAGGTATCCACCTAAAAATTTATGAATTGAAAAGAAACCATCTGCTAACCTGGCGTTTTTACTGCTCCCCTGGTGCCTGGTAATATTTTGAAGCGATTCAACAATGATAAAATAAACCTTCTTTTTGATCTTTAAGTTCTCACTTTCAACTTCCATATTGGTTTCAGCCAATGACAGGATACGTTCTGTAAGATCGTTGGTGAAATCGCCATTATAGGCGTAGTTGAGTTGATAGTGATTTAATACTTTAAATAATTCGGCAATAGATAAATATTTTCCGCTATTTGTTCCCTGCATAATCAATCAAACATACAATTTTATTGCAAATTACAAAAATTAAGTTGTGAAGAGGGCGGTTTTTGGTACTAAATACGCTTAGTTTGACCAAAGAGACAAAATCATGCAATTCAGGTTAAAAAAATAAATTTTATTATTAATTACCTAATTGATTAATTATATTTGGTTAAATAATCTTTGTATGCTTTTTAAGTTCAAAAAACAATTACTGGCTTTAACACTCATCCTGTTTTCTTATTTTGGTTATTCACAAAAAGGCAACCAATTATCTAACGATACTATAAAATTTATTAATGACCTTAACAGTTACTTTGTTGAAAATACTTCTAACAGGCTTGAGGCAGAAACCTACATGCGTACTTTTACAAAATACTGGGAAGAAAATTATATTGCCGGGTATTACAAAGAAGCAACCATAAAAGCGTGTAATTTAATGGCGGCCAAACGCCTTAAGCCTGTGCCATATATTGTTGGTTACTTTGCGGCACTATACACTAGCATCGAAAAAAATTTACCAAACGAAACATTTAAGAATTGGCAGGTGTGTCTTGAAAAGATCCTTTCCAAAAAAGGCATTGGTGGTGTGCAGGAATTAATTGTACTTGGCGAGAACATGTTTAAATATAATGCCTTTTATAAAACACCTTCGTATGTTTATTATGCGCTACAACCCAATTATAAATTTGATTACGATACTATTCCAAAAATTATTTTTAAAGACATTACTTTAATTGGCGTTAACCCACGTGGTGATAGTATTGCTATTGAAGAAACCCAGGGTGTATTTTATCCGCAGATCGGTAACTTTGTTGGTAAAGGTGGTAAAATAAGCTGGGAGCGTTGCGGACTTGATAAAGATGTGTATGCAACCATTAAACGTTATACTATAGATTGTAAGACAGGAAATTATGCGAGTGACACTGCCACTTTTGTAGGAAAACAATTTTTTGATAAGCCACAGATCGGAAGATTTTCAGACAGGATCATTACTGAAAATGGCGAACTGGCTACCTACCCACGTTTTGATTCGTACAGTAAACGTTTAATTGTAAAAAACATTTATCCTGATGTTGATTACGATGGCGGTTTTGGTATGCGCGGTCCAAAATTTGTTGGGTCTGGCACAAACGCCAATCCTGCAAGAATTTTATTAAAAAGAAATGGCGTTAAATTTTTAGAGATCGCTGCCCGCTCTTTTGGAATGAGCAAAGACAGGATAGTTGCCAATCCCGGAGCTGTTAAGTTTTTCTTAAATAAAGACACCATCTATCATCCCGGTTTAAGTTTTACTTACCAGGTAGATAAACGATTAGTAACTATTTTAAGAGGTGATGACTGTCTGCAAAAAACACCTTTCTCTAATTCGTTCCATAAATACGATATGTATTTTGAACAGATCTTATGGCAATTAGATGAGCCAATTCTTGCCTTTAATTTTTTACCAAATAATTTTCAAGGCGAAGCTTATTTTGAATCGTCAGATTTTTATACCCGCGAAAAATCAGAGATCATAAAAGGTAAAGAGATAATTAGTCCTATTACCAAGATGATCGAATATCATACGGCCATGGATAAGCCGGATAAATTTAGTGTTGTTGATTTTGC
>JBDSFC010000165.1:0-7071 GCA_039919745.1 Bacteroidia bacterium
AACAGAAATTTTGCGCCTGGCTAATTTAAATGAAATGGAAGTAAGCGTGGAAGTAAACGAAAATGATATTATTAAAGTTCATAAAAATGACACTGCCATAATTGAAGTAGACGCTTACATGGATAAAAAATTTAAAGGTATTGTAACTGAAATTGCCAACTCATCCAACAGCACAGGTATTTCGGTTGACCAGGTAACTAATTTTGTTGTAAAGATCCGGTTATTAAGAGAATCATATCAATATTTGGTTTCAGATAATAATCAAATACCGTTTAGGCCGGGCATGAGCGCCAGTGTTGATATACAAACCAGGAAAGTTTTAAATGTAATTGCTATCCCTATCCAGGCAGTAACTACAAGAAATCCTGATTCATTGGACGTAGAAAAAAATAAGGATTTTGATGACAGGTCTGTAAAAGTAAAAAATGATAACGAGGAAAAAGACACTAAGAAAGAAGAAATAAAAATTAAAGAATATGTTTTTATCGTTAACAATGGAAAATCAAAACAAGTAGAAGTAAAAACGGGAATACAGGATAATGATTT
The DNA here is from genome assembly GCA_039919745.1 of Bacteroidia bacterium. Lineage (GTDB taxonomy): Bacteria > Bacteroidota > Bacteroidia > B-17B0 > Aurantibacillaceae > Aurantibacillus. Next base: position 547 of record JBDSFC010000165.1, read on the forward strand.
TATAGAAATAAGTTCGGGCCTGGCAAACAACCAGGAAGTTATTTGCGGGCCTTACAGCGCGGTTTCTAAAAGTTTAAAAGAAGGAACCAAAATAAAGATCGTAAGAAAAGAAGACCTTTATAAAACAGAAAAATAGTTGGCTATTATTTTAAATATTGAAACATCGACAACGGTATGTTCTGTTTCGTTATCAAAGAACGGCGAACTTGTTGCTTTTAAAGAAATAAATAATGGTTTTACACACGCTGAAAATCTTCACGTGTTTATACAGGAAATTCTTAAGACTTCATCTATTGACATTAAAGAATTAAATGCCGTTGCTATAAGCAAAGGGCCCGGTTCATATACCGGCCTTCGCATTGGTGTAAGTGCAGCAAAAGGTTTGGCCTTTAGTTTAAACATTCCTTTAATTGCTTTGGATACATTGCAAATTCTTACCAATGCGGCATTGATAAAAGGCGAAACAAATACTGTGTATTGTCCGATGTTGGATGCAAGAAGAATGGAAGTATACACTGCCGTATATGATCAACAATTAGTTCAGTTAAAAGAAACAGAGGCTTTAATTGTGGATGAAAGATCTATTGAGCATTTTAAAACCTATAAAAAGATCTGTTTTTTTGGCGACGGCATGCAAAAATGCAAAGAAGTTTTACAAGTGATAAAAAATGCAGATTTTATTGATAACATAGTGCCAAGCGCAAAAGCCATGTGCGATCTGACCTACAAAAAATATACCGCTAAGCAATTTGAAGACGTGGCTTATTTTGAACCTTTTTATTTAAAGGATTTTTTAATACTAACCAAAAAAAGTTAGTTCTTTAAAAACGTTTTCGCTTTTTCTGAATAAAATTCTCCTTCGTCAGCTATTAATTTAAATTTTTCGATCGCCGTTTGTTTGTCACCACCTTCATACATGGCCAATGCATTGTAATACATGGCTTCCTGCAAAAAAGAATTATTTGGACTATTAATGCAACGTTCAAAAAATTCAACGGCTTTTGGGTAATTTTTCTTGTAGTAGTAACACATACCTGAATAAAAATTACAATTAAGATCCGCATCATTATATGAAGAAATAATATTTAATGCATAAAGACATTGGTCATAATTTTTTTTCTTAAACGATAATAAAGCATCCGAAAATTCTTCATGCAAAAAGTAATCGGCACTTTGTTTTAAACCTGAACGGTTTTTAGCATATTCATCTTTATTAGCATAAGAAACAGGTAAACCGTCTTTGATAGGAAACTTGATGTATTGATTCTTTTTAAAATACAAACTGGTATAATTAGTGACCTTAAGATCATGAATATATACAATTGGTGCATTTACAATGTATTTAAGTTTTGATTCGTTTATATTTTCAACGATCATCGAAATATCTATTGGTTTGGAAGGAATTTCGATAGCGGTATCTAAAACCGAAACTGAAGCAACTGTGCTTAAATAGGTTGTGACCTTTGAATGTGCCAATGGATTGATAAAATTTTCTTTCAATACATTGATGGTATCTAACACAATTGTTTTTTGTGCAATTTCTTTTTTTACAGGTAAAGTGTCGTTTAAAATTTTATTAGGTGTGTTGGATGCAAAAATAACCGGCCTGTTATCAACCATAAAAAATAAAGATACGCCCATAAATACACCAACTATTAAACTTATAAAGCCAAAATAAAGTCCGTTGTTATATGAGAACACACGTTTTTTTATGTTTGAATTAAGATCTTTAAGGTCAGCATCACTTATTGGCACTTTTTCAAAGCCAAGTTGCGAAAGATATTCAAGGTCATCCATATTATTTTTATCAACCGGCATGTCTTTTATTTTTTATTTTTTCTTCTATTACTAATTTCAAATTTCTTTTTCCATTCTGGATATAACTTTTTACTTCATTCAGAGAAAAATTAGTTTTATCGCAAATTTGTTGGTAGCTATTTCCTTTTAAATAAAATAACTCAACGCATACTCTTTGGCTCTTTTTTAATTCCAGCAAGCCGGCCTGCATATGATCGAGCATTATTTCATCACTTACTTCAGAGATCTTTTCTTCTTCCTGCAAGGATGTTTCCTTTACCTCAAAATCCAGGTAGCTTTCCGGTAACATGTGTTTGTTCTTGTTTTTCCGCAGTTCGCTAATGCAATGATTTCTTACCACAAAACTTAACCATCCTTTAAAATTTTTTATTTCTGCTTTTTTTAGTTCGGTTATCAGTTTTTCAAATATTTGCATTACAGCGTCCTTTGCAAGATCCTTATCTCTGAAATAAAATAAACAAACCCCAAAAACAGTTTTTACGTGCTTTTCAAAAAGTAAACCCACAAGTTCCTTATCACCTGTATTATAATAATTCAGGGCTAATTCCTCGTCCGTGGCAAAGTCTCTTTTTTTAAATAACCACATAAATCCGTTTCTCTTTATTAAGACGCTTTTAATTTAATATTCCATAAAAATAATTATTTATGGAATATAACCCTATTTCCGTCTTATTATCAGAAACCGGTTGAATCAATATAAATCATTAAAAAACAGAAATCATGAAAACTTTAAAACTTAAAACAGCAGTATTTTCTTTATTGTTTGCGGCATTTGGCCTTACAATGAACGCCCAGGGTTATGGCGAATTAAGAGGAATTATTAAGAACCTTGAATTGGAGCCCGTACCATTTGCAACCGTAAAGATATTACAAGGCAATATCCTTGTTGGAGGAACCCAAACCGATGAAGAAGGCAGGTATAAATACAAACCATTAAACCCCGGCACTTATGATATGGTTATAATTGAATCAAGCCACCACACGCAGCCGGTAAATAAAATTAAAGTGGTGCCTAATGAAGCTACTTATGTGGATGTAAAGATCACACCCAACTCGCTTGGAGAAGTTACAGTTACCGCAAAAGCATACGATTACACTAAAACAGGAGCTGATAATAATATGTATACTATGAAAAGCCTTGATGCAACAGAAATACTGCAAATGGCCAGCGGCGGAAGAGGTGATGTAAAAAGCATGATGACAAGTATATCATCAGATGTATTTCAAAGTCCAAACGGTGACCTTCATTTTAGAGGAACAAGAGGTGAAGCTACAGGTTATTTTGTGGATGGCGTGCGTACATTAGGCCCTAATACTTTGCCTGGCATGTGCATTGAAAATTTAACTGTGTTTAGCGGTGGTGTGCCAGCTATGTATGGTGATGTAATGGGCGGTGTAGTTATTATTACAACCAAAAGTTATTTTAGCGGTATTCGTGAAAAAAATATGAGGAATGATGCCTTCCGTGAAAAAGTAGCTGAGAAAAAAAGACTTGAAAAAGCAAAAAAAGATGAAGAGAACCGTTTAAAAGAAATTGAAGAAGAAAAATTAAAGGATAAAGAGAATTAAACAGTATTCCATTTCAAAATTAAAAGAGATACGTTATACGGGCGCGTCTCTTTTTATTAAAACCTATTCATATAAAAAAGCAAATAATTCTTTTCGAATTTCTTTTTCAGTTTGTTTTCGGGTAAAACTGTTTCTAACTGCATCTTTAAAATATGGCCTTTCAGAATTCACATCCAAATAATAAGCTGTATAATTATTAAAATATTCTTTTTCTTTCAGATATTCGCTATGTTGTGATATTTGGTCAATATAAAATAATCTATCACATTGATTTTCCTTATACCAATTATAAAGCTCAGGAGCAAAGATCAATATATGTTTTTTAAATATATCCGAAATTTCCTTATTTTCTCCGGCGTAAGAAGATTTCAGTCTTATTTTTTTGCATACATCTATATCATCTTCATTATACAGAGAGTTAATTATGTAAATCAATTTTTCTGTGGTATTAAGTTTTTTTGGTGAATTACCTAACAACTCATTAACAAGTAATAAAGTGGTTTTAGTTGTATCAGTACAAAGTTCTTTTTTTATTTCGCTGTTATACTTCCTTTTATCGTTACATAAAAAATAATTAAAATTATATCCTGTATAAGTCCCTGTATTATTATAAAGTATGAATAATTTACCTTTTTCAATATTTGGCCTTCCATTTTCATAAATATTTGTAGCGCACTCATAATTTAATCCCACACCAGTTTTAATATAACTATTTAAATATTTTTTACAACTATCCTGCTTCTTAATACCATAATAATATAAGCCCAAACTAAAATTAGCTTCATTAAATTTGAGTTTTAGTGCTTCCTGCGAAAAATAAAGAAATGCTTCCGCGTATGTGTTAAAAGGTTTTTCTGTGGATGTAAAGAATGTATGATCTTTAAGATCATTATATTGCTTAAGACCAGAAAAAATATAATCAGGCTTGTATAATATACTACTGTTATACTTAAATAATTCAGAATCCTCTATGTATTCTGTAAGAAACCCTGTTTTAGCTATTGTGGGATTAGAATAAATTGCTCTCCGTAGAGATTCTATCAGGTAATACAAGTTTTTTAAATTTTTTGGTTCATATAAATAATCTAAAAAAGAGTATTGAATGCAATCATTAAAATTACATTCTTCAAAGCAAATTTTCTTTCTTTCTTCATTCGCTATTTTTTTTAACTTAAAAAAGTAAGCCGAATCAACAATAAAATTTTTTAGCTGGAAAGTATCTTTACTTATACTTTTAACTGTTTCAAATCTTTCGATTGTTGAAGGATGTGACCGAAACTGATTTACCTGAGACTGTTTTTTCCTTTTCAATTGATCGGTTGACATAGAAGATGCCTTAAGCATATTCTTGTAAGAAACAGAATATTGACTGATACGTTCTTTTAAATTTTCATTTTCAAAATAATTCATTACACTTTCCGAATTATAATGCGCTTTTTTCATTGCTGCAATAGCAAAAGAGTCAGCCTGTATCTCAAGATTCCTTCCAAGCCTCCTATAATCCATATAAAGGTCAACATTTCTTGTTCTAGAAACATCTTCCTGCATTTGCATTTGCCTGATCATATGGTTTAAAAAATAATGGCCGGATTCATGTGCAATTATATGTGCAAGAAAGGCTTCATTCTCAGCATCACAAATTGCTCCTATATTAAAAAAAACATTTCCGAAACGGGTTGCGTAAGCATTACTTAATGTTAAGCGTTGCAAAAAAATATCCAGATTTTTTTTGTTTTGGCTTTTTGGCAAAACAGTATTCATAACCTTAATAAAATAGCCCTCTGCTTCAGGCCAATCAAGATATATCTTATTTAAATCAAAACTAGATTGTTCGCTATAAATATACATAGAAACGAATCTTTCCGCATTTTCTCTTTCTTTATCCGACTTAAGATCTTTTAAAATTTGTTTTGCCGCTTCGTGAGGTTTAAAATCATAAACAGAGTTAAATTTCTCAGGAAATTGATAGGATTTCTGAGAAAAAAGCAAAAAATTTTGAAGTAAAAAAATTAGGAAAATAAGTTTAGACATATATTATTTTTCTTAAAACTTAATCAGTTCTTCGTACAACTCTTTCACCGGCAAGCCCATTACATTATAAAAGCTCCCTTCAATTTTATCAATACCAATATAACCGATCCAATCTTGTACACCATAACCACCGGCCTTATCGTACGGACTAAAATTAGTTAAGTAATATTCTATCTCTTCTGTTTTTAATTTTTTGAAATATACTTTACTTACATCATGAAAGGTAGTTTGTTTGTTTGCGCTTTTTAAACAAACAGCAGTAAATACTTCGTGCATTTTTCCACTTAATGTTTCCAACATTTTTTTTCCTTCCGCAAAATTCTCAGGTTTATTAAACACTTTTCCTTCGCACCAAACAACCGTATCAGCAGTAATTAATAATTCATCTTCTTTTAATGGTTCTTCATAAGCATCGGATTTTAATTTTGCTAAATAAATAGGGATCTCCTGGGCCTCCAATTCTTTCGGCCAAAGTGTTTCATCTACTTTAACAGGTTGATTACGGAATTCAAAACCAAGGCTTTTTAAAAGATCTTGCCTGCGTGGTGAAGCAGAGCCTAAAATTAATTTATAAGGAAATTCTTTTATGATTGTTTCTACTGCATTCATAGTTTTTAATTAAAATAAAAAATAAAGCTATAGGCAAGGCCCATTAACATAATAAATTTAAGCAATAAACTCGCATTCTTAAATTGTTTGGATTCATTTGCTTTTAATGTCATAATTGCCATGATCAATAATGGAATAATGAGGGCAATAATAATATAAAGATTGTTTTGGTTGATAATGATCCTGTAAAATTTAAAGGTGTTATAAATAACAAATAACAATAAAATAATAGTGATAACGATCAAAAAGAAAACATTGAGCTTGCTTGCCTGTACACCCCAAACAATTGGCATGGTGTGCCCACCGGTTGCCTCATCGCCTTTATAATCTTCCATATCCTTTATTATTTCGCGGGCAAGGCTGGTAATAAAAGCAAAGAGTGAAAATATAAATGTGATCTTAAAACAGGATAAAATAACATCCTGGTGAACAGATGTAAAACCCGGATGAATTTTTTGTAATAAGCCTATCTCGTATACAAAAGGCATAAACGCAACC
>JBDSFC010000192.1:0-3251 GCA_039919745.1 Bacteroidia bacterium
CACAGGCAATTTATTATTTGAAAGTATCTACTGCTAACTATAGTAAGGCTATTAAACTTATAAAAGACTAATTAATATGAGGTATGTTATATTATTGCTTTTAATAACGAACAAATTAATTTCCCAAATTAGCGTTGCTCCTTCATCCGCAATACCCTGTGATAGTCTATATAGCAGGGCAAATTTTACAATAACTTCGGGAATAGCGCCCTATACATTTGCGGTTAGCACACCTTCATGTTCGAGTAATTATACTTTGAATAATTTAAGCGCTAATCCCTCTTTTACAATGCCTTGTGCAGGAGTTTATACGTTTACTGTAAAAGATGCGGTAAATGCTTTAATAGGCACTGTCATGCACACGGTAACAACTAATACCTCAATACTTATTCCTGTCGATTGTGCTGTGACTGGATGCGACACGATATGCAATGGTACTTCGCTTGTACTTCTTATTGATGATATGCCTTTTTATTTTACTTTAACATCAATTCTTTGGAGCGATAACGAAACTAGCCATGCTGCAACGGTATCTCCAACAATAACAACAACTTATTCGGTTAATGCACTTTATACTTTGACATCCTCATCAAAAACCTGTTCTGCCAGCGGCTCAAAGAAAATAGTGGTCAATCAATGTACCAATGGCATTGAAGAATATAATATTTTCAACTCCATTAGCGTTTACCCAAATCCAGTTAAAGATAAATTGTACCTCAATAATAATGGAATTGAAGCTTTACAGATCAACATTAATAATACATTAGGGCAAATTGTATATTCAACAAAATCCCCAGAAAATCAAATTGATTTTAGTTTTTTACAAAGTGGAATTTATTATTTAAAAGTTGAAGGCGGTTCTGGACAAAAAGTATTTAAGGTTGTTAGAGAATAGGTTTGTTTTACCCAACGATTATATGACTTTCTTCGTAGTAGTTATATGAAATGTTTACCCCAAATTTTACTGCTATTCTTTTTTCAATTGCAATTTTCTTTATCAAGTCAGATTGTAGTTTCAAATTGTAATGCCCCCGATAGCATTATCAATAAGTATAAAAACGATGCGGATAGATTGGCTATAAAAAGAGTATTCCATATTAACTCAAGTTTTAAAGATAGTGCCGAAATAAATAAACCAATTCGTAATAATTACCTAAATGCTTTAATAGCTGTATATAACGCAACCGCTTTGCCTGCTAGAGATACAATTGTTTCACTTCACATTCACACCTCACCAGCTCCCTCATTAAACAGCATTGCTATTGATGCAGATTCCAATGCAATTTGGATGAAAAATCTTCGCGATAATATTATTCCAACAAGTAATTCGATCGTCAATTATTTAATGACAAAATATTATTTGCAAAAACAATCTTATTATAGTTGGCAATCGAATTCATATTCGACAGTAATTTTTAAATCAGATACAAGTTATAATATGGATGGATTAGGGCTTAAATTCATGACTATTTTAGGTGTTAATAATGCCGGATCAGATGCGTTTGCTCTTGACGGTAATCGTATTACAGATTCAATTGGTTCAAATTTTACTTCTCTAACTTATTCTTATGGTTGGGGAGATTGTCCCAGTGGTTGCGGTTCAAGAAGGTTCTGGAATTTTAAAGTTTATGGTGATTGCTCCGTGGAATACACTGGTAGCAATGGAGACGCTTTGCCTGTATCGGCTTTTGTTGGTATTGATGAATCAGAGTTAGAAACTACGAAACTGAAAATATATCCTAATCCGTTGAATGGCAAATTAAATATAATGTTTGAAGACCAACCAAGTACGCCATCATTATTTATTACAAATTCTTTAGGGCAAGCAGTGCATGTTCTTAGTGAATTAAATAAAAGCCAAGAATTAGATTTGAGCTTTTTATCAAGCGGCATTTATTTTCTATTTTTAAAGGAAAATTCAATCACAAAAATATATAAAGTAATAAAGGAATAACAATTAGTTACGCCAATCTACGTGTTTAGAAAAGCGCATAGTTGACTGAAAATGAAATGTTTTATTTCCTATTTGGCTATCTACATTTTTATGAAACGAAATATTGATCGCGGCATTGGGAATAGAAGTCGGAAACCCAAAAGGTAGGGAAACCATTTCTGATTTAGCAAATGTTACAACAACGGAATTAGATGAGGGCTGAAAAGTTTTGGTGGGTATTGCAAAAGGATATATTTGCACTTCGATCAAATCTGCTCCATAAAAATTATTTATGATAAAAGTATTTGAAGTATCTAAGGCAATTGAGTCCGGTAAAAGATTATACCCATTATAAGTTGGATAATTTGAGCCATCCATAAAAGTCAAAGGTGAAAAATTACTATTTCCGCTAATAGACCAATAAGCTGGTTTGCTCTGAATATAATTTAATGAATCGCCATAAACAAAAGAAGGAGAAGAATATTCTTGAAATTTGCCAAGATTATAATTATTTATACTGACATTCCCAACGTCCAAGCCAATGGGCATGACACTATCAGGTGTGTTTTTTGAATATAAGGTAACTTTCGTAAAGCCATAAAACTCTTTTACAGTATCATTAACAAGATTAAGTTGCTTGACCAGTTCAAATTTTCCAGTGTAATTATTGGAATTTCCAGTTTGCGGCATTGGTTGAATCGTCTCGTGTTCTTTCTTTTTACAGGACAGCACAATCGCTATAAAAAAAAATAAATATAGAAAGCTATTTTTCATAGTAAATTAACGTTGATTAATCGGTAATATTGCGCAAATAATAGTACTTTAGTATAAGGTTAGTACAAATGAAAACAATAGGAATTATTTGCATATTTATCATTCTATCATCTTGTAAAAAAGATGAAGGCAAAACTGCTAATGACCCTCCGTCAATGAACCATGCACTTCCTCAAAGTACAACTGCACCAATTATCGGATTAGAAATCGGAAACTTGGCGCCAGACTTATATTTAAAAGACACTGGAAATACATTTATTCAACTTTCATCAATAAAAAATAAACTTATTTTAATTGATTTTTGGGCCAGTTGGTGTGGGCCTTGCAGATTTGAAAACATTAATTTGAAAAATGTGTACACAAAATTCAAAGATACCGCATTTACAAGCTGTAAGGGATTTGAAATATACAGTGTTTCCTGTGATGGTAATCTTGGCGTTTGGAGAAATTGTATTAAAACGAATAATTATTCCTGGAAGTACAATCTTATTGATAGTGCTGAATGGAATAAAACTGGTTCGTATTTGTACAATGTGACCATATT
>JBDSFC010000230.1:0-5326 GCA_039919745.1 Bacteroidia bacterium
GAACCTGTTGCACGTACATTGTGAATGCTTAAACCAATGCCGCCTGCACTTTGAGAGATACGAGCGCATTGCTTTAATGTATCGTAAATGCCATCAATGCTATCGTCTTTCATTTGCAATAAGAAACAAGAGCTCATTTGTGGTTTTGGCGTACCTGCATTAAATAATGTTGGAGTAGCATGTGTAAACCAACGCTCACTCATTAAATTATAAGTACGTATTGCAGACTCGATATCATTTTTGTGGATACCAACTGCTACACGCATGATCATGTGTTGCGGGCGCTCTGCAACAAAACCATTCATCTTTAATAAATAAGAACGCTCTAATGTTTTAAAGCCAAAATAATCGTAACCAAAATCACGGTCGTATATAATAGACGAATCTAAAGTATGGGCGTTGTTCATGATAATCTCATAAACATCGTCTGCTAATAAAGAAGCGTTCAATCCTGTTTTAGGATCAATATATTTATGAAGCGCTTCAGCCGTTTTAGAAAACGACTTTATCGTGTTCTTATGCAGGTTGCTTACTGCAATACGGGATGCTAACTGTGCGTAATCGGGATGACGGGAAGTTAAACCCGCTGCCGTTTCTGCTGCTAAATTATCAAGTTCAATAGTGGTCACGCCATCGTATACACCATCAATTACTTTTTTAGCCACAAGTATAGGGTCTACATGTGAAGGTTCTAAGCCGTAGCTTAATTTTTGAATGCGAGCGGTGATCTTGTCAAATTTTACCGACTCGCGTGTGCCATCTCTTTTAATTACAAACATAACGCCAGGTTTTTTTATTAGTTTTTTGAGTATTAAGGAAATTAGAACGAAGTGCAATTTCACAAGCATACATACTCTGAGAACGAGAGATTTTATATGTATGATTATTATTTTGCATTTTTTGTGTTTTTGGTTCTAACAAGTTACGCTCTAATTTTTCCTTTAAATTTTTTATTTTTTCTATTCTATTAACAGCACTTTGTTTATTCAGCGTTGTTGTTTTTAATTTGTTTATAAATCTCCTTGTTTCTTCTTTTTTCAGTTAACGTTTTCAAAATCAGTAATCTTTCTAATTAAACCCTAACTTTTTTAGTTTTTGAGGCTAAAATTCCCATCCGGAACGTTGATTCCGGTTAATGTAAAGTTACTACGGTTTAGTGGGAAATTTTACCTTATTAATGTTAAACTAAAAGTCTTCATCAAGGTTAAAATGGTTATTATCCTCCTTATTATTCATAACACCGGCCTTTTGGTATTCTGCCACGCGTTTTTCAAAGAAGTTGGTTTTTCCCTGTAACGAGATCATCTCCATAAAATCAAATGGATTTGAAGCGTTATAGTATTTAGAACAACCTAAGGCAACTAATAAGCGGTCTGCACAAAACTCAATATATTGACACATTAGGTCTGAGTTCATACCTATTAATTTAACAGGAATAGCATCTACCACAAATTTCTTTTCAATTAAAACTGCGTCTATGATGATCTGTGTAACCTGTTCTTTTGGTAATTGGTTTTTTACGTGATGCGCGTATATCATACAGGCAAAATCGCAATGTAAGCCTTCATCGCGGCTGATCAACTCATTGCTAAAGGTTAAACCCGGCATTAAGCCACGTTTTTTTAACCAAAAGATAGAGCAGAATGAACCTGAGAAGAAAATCCCTTCTACGGCTGCAAAGGCAATTAAGCGCTCAGCAAACGAACCGTTATTGATCCAACGCAGCGCCCAATCAGCTTTTTCGCCTACACAGGGTACTGTATCTACAGCATGTAATAAATGCGTTTTTTCAGCCGGGTCTTTAATATAAGTATCTATTAATAAAGAGTAAGTTTCTGAGTGGATGTTCTCCATCATGATCTGGAAGCCATAAAAACAGCGGGCTTCAGGGTATTGTACTTCGTTAAGGAAGTTAATAGCAAGGTTCTCATTTACAATTCCATCGCTGGCAGCAAAGAAAGCCAACACATGTTTAATAAAGTGTCTTTCGTTATCGTTTAATTTGTTATTCCAGTCAGCCGTGTCAGAACTCAGGTCTATTTCTTCCGCCGTCCAAAAACTGGCTTCCGATTTTTTGTAATATTCCCAGATATCTTTGTACTTAATTGGAAAAAGCACGAATCTATCCTTATTCTCGACTAAAATGGGTTCTGTCATAACAAATACTTAATTTAAAGGGTTATATATATTAGTGTGTTTAGTTTAAAAATCAGTTTTACAAACATCATCAAAAAAAAGCCCGAAAGAAAAGGAAATGAATTAACACCTTGCCCTAGTTTTTAACATGTCAATATCTGGCGAAAATGTTGACATCTCTCAATTTGGCTGATTTACAGTATTGTAATAAAAACGCAAAAATTTCGAAAAAATTATTTGTGAGAATGGAAAATGTTTTAGTAGTAGGGAGGGTAAAAACAGCATAAAAGGCTAAAAAGGTGATATGATTGGCCTGCCGAACCAAAAAACCGTGATTTTTTTAAGAAAATATAACAATAGATGTAACTTTTATTAGTAAATTTCGTAAAAGATGCAAAACCCTCAAGTGTATAGCAGAGAAATTATAGCTTCCATCATTAAAAATGATAAAGATGCCATTCGTACCATGTTCGAAAAACATTACGGTAAAATGGCTTCTATCGGTGTTCGTTACTGCAAAAACCAGGCACAAGCAAACGAGGCCATTAACTTTGGGTTTAATACATACATTAACAAATTACAACAAAACCGTAATGCTCATACGGTTGATATAGATAACACCTTTGAACCTGATTTTATTAAAGCCTGCACTGCCTTTGTAAAAGGTATTAGCAGCGAGTATTATGTGGCCAGCACGGTTTACGCTTCAGGTTCAGCCAATAAAAACTACGACCTCTTTGAGAGTAATGAGTTTATCGACTTTAGTTCAATTGAAAATGATGTTTTAATAAGATCATTACAGCAATTGGTTCCATCACAGCGATTAGTAATTAATTTGCATGTTATTGATGGTTATACTTTAGAAGAAACGGCTAATATTATTGAAGCAAGTTTACAAACAGTAAAAAGCAGTCTTGAAAAAGCCCGCTACAACCTGCAAAAAAATATTGAGAAGTGTTATAAAACCATGAAAAATGAGCAGTCACTTTAATTATGAGATAGAGGAGCGCAACATGCGCAGCCAGTTAAAAGAACTGGAGGTTACTTTTAAAGAAGAAGCATGGCTTAATTACGAAGTGTATGCCAGCCAATTTCAAAGTGTACACAAAACACAATTAATACCCAATTTTAATTTCGCATTAAACCGTACGGTTATTTTACCGGTAGTATTTGGTGGTATAATTATTTTATTTTCTTTTTTACTTTTTAATTTTATAAATATTAAGAACACAAAATCTACCGCTAAAAATAATGTATCAGAAATGAAAGCCAACCTGGATGCTGTTTCTGAAAAGCCAAAACCTGAACCAAAAAAAGCAGTGATCGCCCCGGTTAAAAAAGCAGAACCAAAACAAGAGATCAATACAAATACAGTAACCATAACTCCGGCAACAAACATGGCAAATAATATGGTTGCCAAAACCACGCCAACAGTAACAACTACTATCCCTGCTACAAACGCTATTGTTACAACTACAGTAGCACAGGATATGCAAGTTGCTAAAAGCACACCAACATATACTTTTGATCCTAAAAGAAAAAGACGCAAAAAAGCGGATGCTGAAGTGCTTGAATCTATTGCCACGCCGGTTAGCTTACCAACAGTTACACAAGAAGAAACAGAGCCAGAGTTGAGATAAACTTATCTCCGGATTTTTAAGTAGAAAAATAACACAAGATTTAATGAAATGCTTTCGTGTGCGCCAGCGACATGAAGGGTTGAGTTCGGGCGGATTTTCCCGCCCAACCGCAGCGAAGCGGAGCCCGTAATGGCGCGCCCGGGCGCCCAAATTATTTCTTTCCTTATCTTTTATATGCCCTCATCATGCACTTTGTGGTTAAAGATTTACACTTACCTTTGCGCTTATGAACGATATAAAAAGCAGGGAAGATATTACATTGCTCATTAATACATTTTATGATAAACTATTGCAGGTTGAAGAAATAAAACCTGTGTTTGCAGGTATTGATTTTCCTGCGCATATACCACACATTGTTTCGTTTTGGAGTTTAGTGTTGTTGGATGAAGAAGGATATAAAACAAATGTGTTTGACAAACACGTTAACCTGCCAATTAAATTACACATGTTTGATACCTGGCTGGAGATCTGGATAAAAGCCGTTGACAGTTTGTTTAAAGGTGAAAAGGCAGATCTTGCAAAACAACGCGCAACGGTTATTGCGTTTACTTTTAAGAGTAAATGGGAGCAAATAAAAAAATAATTGCATTAAAATTTTAATCACACAGTATGAGCTTTAGCTGGTCTTCTTTAAAATTTAAGCCCGATAAAACTTTTATTCAAGCCCTCTTACTTTTAGTTTCGCTGTTTGTAATTTCATGCTTACCTCTTTTTTTAGGATTCATTTTAAAAAATGCCGACCCGGAAGAATATGGTTTAATAACGGGCCATAAAGAAGATCTCGAAATTACTTATAAAGAGATCTTATTTTTTGCCACCGTTGTGATCGCTTGTTTTTTATTATCGGTTGCTTTCAGGTACGTTAAAAACAAACTATTAAAATTTGTATTGATAGCATTTGGCTCTTTATATTTATTTGCCACCTGCTTTATTGTTTTAACAGATGTTATTTATTATCTCATTTTTACTTGTCGCATATCCTTCTCAGCTATACAAACTATTCTTAATACAAATCCCGATGAAGTAACCGGTTTTGTAAAGCTATATTATTCACCCGGAAAAATAATTGCCATACTGCTGTTTGTTTTTTTTATAACGATGATAATTTTTAAGAGAGCCTGGTTTATTAATTTATTTTCAACAAGATTTTTTTTTATCAGCAGTTTAGTGCTTTCGATCTTTGGTATCATTGATTTTGGACAAGTGTCTTATTCAAAAAGTAATGGTCCGCATAATGTGCGTTATTGGGATGTTGTAATTGGTGAATACAATGAATACAAAGAATTTAACCGGCGATTAGCGGCTGAAAAAAACAATCAGAATCTCTCAAAAGAATACGATAGTTTTTATGAAAAAGATACGCTACAAAAAACATTGGTGTTTGTTATATCTGAATCGTTAAGTAAACGACACATGAGTCTTTATGGTTACCCGCGAAGTACTACACCTAATTTAGATACCAATAAAAATATTTTTAAATTCAATAATTGCGTTTCGCAATCGGCCTTAACTATAGAAGCAGTGCCTGGTATGTTCTTTAACGGTTACTT
>JBDSFC010000259.1:0-5560 GCA_039919745.1 Bacteroidia bacterium
ATTTTGCTTTGCTCATATTTATAAGTAAAATGCCCTAACAATAAATTATAAACCAAATTACATTCTGTACATTTCCCTAAGATCTTATCTATCTCCTGGATAACTGTATCAGGATGTTGAACGATTATATTATCAAAATATTTTTTAATACGATCGTCAAAGAAAGGTGTGCGAATAATTCGTTCGTCTTTAAAATCGACACCATCAAAATAATGGCTTTTGTAATAATAGTACTGAAACAAGCTATCCGGGCGACCATTCTTTGCTTTAGGCACTTCCGCAGGTTCTTTTTCTGTTTTAAGATTTAATACATCGTAAACAAAAGTTCCTTTTACGCTTAACATAAAATCGTTCTCAAATTTCTTAACATCAGTATTTAATTCCTTTAACTTATCGTTTACATATTTTGCACTGTCTGCTTTACTCTTGCCCTTAGTTTCTTCTCTGATTTTTCCGAACTCAAGATTTTTATTGGTAATAAACTTAATGTATGAAAAGAATTGTTCGTTCTCTTTATTACCAACAGCCTTTAGTGTATTTACAATATCCGCGTTATCAGCTGTAACAGTAAATTTTTGGTTCTCGTTTATAAAAAAATCAAAATAAATAGATTTTGCCTGGCTTACCAAAGTATATACACCTTTATCAAGATCTTTTTTGCCTTTAAATTGTACAAGGCCATTTTTTACTTTTTTACACGTATCGGCAATATACTGTTGATCAAAAGTATATTTCACTAAATACATCATGGTATCTTTACAACCTTTAATATTAAATTTAATATCATAACCTCCCTGCGCCTTAACAGAAGCGGATAAAATAAAAACGGTTGCAAGTAAAAGAGTAATTTTTTTCATGTTTATTTTGTTCTTGTTTTAGTTCGAATTAATTTATTAGCTTTTTTTCTTCTCAACTTCTTCCATTATTTTTAGTATTTCTACTACCTGGTCGGCCCCTAATTTTTTTGCTTTAATACGCTTGTCTTTATCCAGAATATAAATTACGGGTGTTGCAAAAATATCAAACTTCTCTCGTATGTTGTTAAACGGAATTCCTTCGTAAACGTTGATAAAATCAAGTTTCTTCTCCACAATAAATTTGCACCATTTTTCAAACAACTCGCTTTTTGTTTGTACAGCATATACTTTAAAATCTATCGTTCCTTTTATCTCTTTTAATTTTTCGCTTAATTTAGGGATCTCTGTTTGGCAATGACCACAATCTTCAGCCCAAAAAACCAAAATAGTGTACTTAGCATTTACCTGGTAAAGATTTTTATATAAGGGTGCAATTTTTTCAATGTTCTTATTGTAAAGCTCACTGATACCTGTACTTGATCTTGCGGTATCAAAACCCATTTTGCGGATGATCTTACCACCAATGGTATCAAACATAGATATATCAGGCACTTTAGCGCCAGGTAATAAATTGCGCATAATGTTTATTTTCTCTTTTATTTTAGTAACCGTTTCTTCACTGTAAACATCTTTTGCTCTTCCGCTGGTAATATATTTATCGCAAATATGTACAAATGCTTTTTCCATGGTAATGCTATTACCTTTATTATCAAACGTAATGGTTTTATCATTCTCAAATCTGTGCGTTAAATATGCAAGCATTGCATTATAGATCTGGCTTCCATCTGTAGTTCTGGCAAAAAATTTATCCATCTCCTGGATAACCGTATCGGGGTTTTGGACAATAACTGTTTCAAAATATTTTTTTACACGATCAGCAAAAAAAGGCGTGCGAATTAAACGATCATCTTTTAAATTCATTCCATCAAAATAATGGTTCCTGTAATAATAATATTGATAAAGGCTATCGGGACGGCCATTCTTAGCTTTTGGAATATCCGTTGGGTATTTTTCTTTATTAAGATTTAAAAAATCTATAATAAAGCTACCTTTGTTCTTTGCGTTAAAATCATCTTCAAATTTTTTGGTTTCTTCGCCAAAAATTTTTTGTTTTTCAGTTAAAAAAGCAACGCTATCTTTCCTTCCTTTTGAATCTTCAATGATCTTTGAAAATTCACGACTTTTATTGGTCATGAATTTCATGTATGAAAAAGCAAGTTCGTTCTCTTTACTTCCCTCTGCTTTTAAAGTATTTACAATATCCGGAAACTCGGAACTAACAGTAAATTTTTGATTTTCATTTACAAAGATCTGGAAATAAAAAGAAGATTTGTTCTCACCCACAATTGCATACACTCCCGTCTCAAGATCCTTTTTACCTTTAAACTGAACTTTGCCGTTCTTTACTTTTTTAACACTATCCATAATATACTGTCCGGTAAAATAATATTTAACCAGGTACATGGATGTATCTTTACAGTTTTTTAAATTTAATTTGATATCATAACCTGATTGTGCTTTTGAAGTGAATGAAAAAATAAAAAGCAGTAATAGCACAGTAGTAAATTTCTTCATACGAAAAGGTTTGTTTAATTATCAAATTTAATGATTGTTTTATCTTGCTTCAAATCTTGTACCAATTTTTTAAGGTTACCCTTATAAATTTTGTTAAAAACCGCATCTAAACTGTCTTGCATACTATCATACTGTTCAAAATCAATAAAATAAGCGTTTTTGTACATAAATATATCTTCGTTCTTCGCTAAAAATTTTTCTTTATTTATCAAAGGCAGGTAATTAATGCTATCAGCAATATGATAAAGGCTTTTAAACTTTAATAATTGCTTATCCTTTTTATTAATAATAGTTGGATAATAGTTTTTCAAATACTGTGTCCTTCTTATCATATAACGGCTGTAAGTGGCGTTATCAGAAAAGCTGTTCATATAATTAGCTAAGGCTAAAGAATCATTTTTTAAAAACTGGATGGTGGCTTTATGCGCAATAAAACTGGCAATATTTTCATTAAAATTAACCGAGTTAGGAGCATAGTATGTAGCATGAAATAATTCATGAAATAATAAATTGCATAAACCACCTTTATTATATTGAAGCATTGAACTTAGTAACGGATCATTAAACCAGCCTAAAGTGCTCCAGGCTGAAACGCTTCTCAGATCAACATCGTACCCATTCGCAATTAAATGATTGTATTCTTTTAAGGCCAGTTCTTTCCTGAAAAAACCCTTATAACTTACCTTCCCAACTACCGGAAAATTCCATTCAAATGCTTTAAGTTCATATGGCTCACAAGCGGTAATAACCCACAATACAGGTGTTTTTTTCTGATCATAGATCGTTGTAAAATTTTTAGTTGGTAAATAGCTGAGACTATCTATAGAGTACTTTTTTATTTTTTCGATCAATAAAATATTTTCTTTTTCGCGATCGGTCAGCTCATTGTTTTCGCTATAAGAAGCAATGGATTGTGTATTTAACAAGATAGAAACCTGGCCTTTGCCCTGGTAGATCAAATAAATGCTTGTTTGATAATTTAGCACACATATTAAAGCGATACAAAAAAATAAATAAGCTAAGGTCAATCTTATCCATCTAAAAACAACAATCATTGTTTCATATTTGTATCTTTGCATCATATATTGAATTATAAAAATAATGTTTAAACCCACGCTATTTTATTTTTTTCTTTTTATTAACGTATTCGGTTGGTCGCAAAAAAACGACACAACCTTTGCCAAGCTTAAAGTAGCCGAAAGAGAGATCATACAAATTGAAAAGGGTTTTAGCAGTCGTAAAGAAGCTGATCGCATAGAAGCCAACAAAAAACTGATCGCTGCATGGGACGCAATCATTGAAGATCCAAAAATTCTGGTCTATCCTTTCGACAGTATTAAAGGCATTTCAATCCTTAGTCCTGCAGATAAAAAGTTTAAATTAATTACGTGGAACCTTAATAAAAGTGATGGTACCGAAGCTTTCTTTGGCTATTTGGTGGTAAATAACAGCAAACGAATTAAAAAAGGACTTTTTAAACATGAGACCATCGAAGCATTTGAACATTTTAAATTATCTGATAGATCTTCTGAGATAAAAAATCCGGAAACATATATTGGCACAACCGAAAAATGGTTTGGTATGCTTTATACTTCTTTGATAGAATGTGATGGTTATTATACTTTAATAGCATGGGATGGAAACAGTAAATTGATCCAACGCAAATTTATTGATGTGTTATATTTTAAAGCCGATGGTACTGCGGTTTTTGGAAAGGATGTATTTAAATTTCCACGCAAAAACCCAAGACGTTTAATGTTTGAATACAGCAGCGAAGTTACCATGAGTGTAAAATACGTTGAAAAAAGAAATCAAATAGTTTATAGTCATTTGGCACCAAAACAAGAAGGAAGTTTATTGGAAGGTCAATTTCAATACTACGGGCCTGATGGTAGCTTCGATGCATTGGAACTAAGAAAAGATAAATGGGTAACTATTGAAGACATAGATGCCCGTAATGATAAAAGCAAGAATGACAGGGCAGAAAAACCTGATCCAAATAAACAAACGCCCATTTTTAAACCCAAATAAAAAAACTGTTTTTTATTTATTTTTTGTATATTAGTTGCTTAAGAAAAATTAAGCCATTAATGAAAATAAACTACTTTTTTTTCATTGCCTTTCTCCTGCTAATTAATTCGTTTTTTAGCCCAATTTGTGCGGCAACAATTCCCGGCATTAAAACTCAAAACAAGCAAGCATCTATTTTAAATTTAGCGAACGGAATTTATTATCTTACCAAACAAACAATCAAACAATACATCAAAAAATTATTGTTGCCAAGTAAATAAAATCGGAACTAAAACGGAACTTAATGAAGAACCTGGTAATTGCCTCTACAAAAAAAACACCTGAAATTATTTTTCGCACCACGGGTGACCTTATGATTACCGGAAGTTCTTTGCCCGGAAATATTAACCGATTTTATGATCCTGTACTTGAATGGTTGGAAGAATTAAAAAAAACTTCTCCGCCAAAGATCACGATCACGTTTGAACTCGAACATGTAAATACATCCAGCACAAGAATGTTTTTAAAGATCATAAGACTACTTTGTAGAATTGCCAATGGTAAAAAAAAATTAAATATTATCTGGTTGTATGACCTCGAAGATAGCGACATGCGCGAACAAGGCGAAGCCTTACAGGAAATAGTTAATCGCACTTTTGAATTTGTTACAAAAGAAGATTAATTACCACTTTCCATCAAATTTCATTTTCAGTATTCAAATAATAGAAAACCGGGTCTAAACAAATCGACAGCTAAATCGTTTTTAGTTTAAATAGTTTTCTATCGCTCGAAAAATAAAAGATTTTTTGAGTAAATTTATTTAAACCAATAAAACACAACTGTCATGAAAAAAAAATTTACAGCATTATTTTTCGCATTTAGCATAACGGCTTTTTCACAGGTAAGTCCGCAAACCTATACAGTACCTGGTAATTATACATATACGGTTCCGGCAAGTATAACTTCTATTACAGTTGAAGTTGTTGGCGGCGGCGGTAATGGCGGTGGTAATGGTACCGGCGGTGGCGGCGGTGGCGGTTATTCAAAAGGTGTTTTAAGTGTTACACCCGGGGCAACACTTGCTGTAAAAGTTGGATCGGGTGGGTCGGGTGCCGCTG
>JBDSFC010000292.1:0-13501 GCA_039919745.1 Bacteroidia bacterium
ATTTTGCTGTAGCGGTATTCCGCACCAATATTTGCATCTACATAACCTTTTAACTGTTTTGGAACATAACTAACTACACCTGTGTCAATTTTTTGACTAAGCGCCCATTGTTGTCCTACTAAAAAGATATCGGCCTTTATAATAATTTTACTTTTTAAATTATAAATTCCTGAAAACGTAAGATCATAATCCGGTTTTTGATAAGCGCGCTCTAAATTTTTTGGTTTATATAAATAATAGTTTCCTTTTGCTATTACATTTAATTTTTCGTTCAACTGGTATTTTAGTTGCCCGCCAACAGTTAGCAAAGTTGTGTTATCATAAACCACGCTAAAGCGGTTATACACCTGGTTTACACCACCGTAATTGATCACAAAAAATTGCAGGCTATCGTATTGCGCGTAACTTACTTTTGCATCGTAAGAAGTTTTACTACTTAAGTTTCCTCTTAAACCAACAAAAATATTGTATTTGTTATTTGTGTTCGCATATCTTAATGTTGTATCTACAAACATATTTTCCTTACTTAATGTTCTGAAACTATTTTTTATCAATCCGCCATTCACTCCCACATAAGGAATGATCATATTTTCATACACATTGTAATGCACATTTAATTTAGGGTAAAAATAAAAACGTGTCGCATCCTTAAAATTATCAAGTGTACCAGTTAAGCCAATATCGGCGTGCCATTTGCTATTACCGGCTTCAAAAGAAGGATTAAGGCTGACGATGAGGTCATTTAAAGTGTCGTTAGATTGTTTGTGGTTATAAAAATCAGTAAGAAAATTAATATTCAATTTTTCTTTATTAACGAACAAACTACCCAAAGCGTTGAACTTAATATTATTCTCCGTTTCACGGTTCAGGTTCTGCAAATTATAATAACTTAGTCCAAGATCATGATTAATATGTGTGCTATCGGTATAATGACTAACCAATCTTATTTTTGGTTCTATTAATTGATAACGTTGTTTTGTAAAATCATTTTCGAGTTTATTTACACTTGTATCGTATCCGTAATAATGGATCACATTACGCTCGTAATTAAAATCTGCGGATAAAGTGTGTTTCTTATAAAATTGTCTTGCGAAAAGATTTATCTCATTAGTGCTATAACCTCCATAGCCTACATCTTCTAAATGCGGTGTACCTGAAAGATGTTTTAAATGTGCGCCATAACTGGTTTCGCGTGAACGTGTATTACCGATCCAGAACTCGCCATACGGCATATTATATATTGGCCCGTAACCAACTTTTAAAAGCGAGTGGTATAATTTAGGTAAAGGCTCGTTTTGCAATTTTGCCTGCGCTATAATTTGCACCTGGTATTTTGGAAACATTGGCACACTTGTAATACCGTATTTTAGATTTTGAATGCGTTTAACTGTATCTTTAATTTCAGGCACATCCGAAAATTTTAATGCATCTTTTATAGTTGGTTGAAATTCGCTTTGCGCCTGGTAGTTAAGATCGTTCAACCCTGTTTGTGTTTGGGCCACAACAGCCACAGCATAGCCTAAAACAATTAAAAGAATTAAAGCCCATTCTAATTGTTTTTTACGACGCTTAGAGATCAGCTCCCGCTCTTCTTTTTCTGTTTTTCTTTTAGGTATGTCTAATACACTCATTGATTAATTTATTTTGGTTGATCAATAATTGTTGAATCCTTTGGCGCAGCTGTTTCCGCTTCAAATTTTATCTCCTGCATAATATTCGCATCTTTATTCGATTGGTTGAATTGCACTTTCATTTCATCGTAAGTAATTTTTTTCTCAGCTTCCACTTTAGCCGCTTGTTTTGCTTTTAATGCTTCAAGGCGTTTGTTTGCTTCATCAATGTATTCCTGCTTTGCTTTATTATCTATCAATGTTTCCAATATCACCTGCGCATCTGCATCGTCACCTTTTGCTATATAAGCGTCCGCTAATAATAACATTCCTTTATTGTTCCAATCATCATTACTGTATTCATAACTGATCAATTTATTAATGGTCTTTTCTACTTCTTTATATTCTTTTTTATTGAATTGTATCTTCGCAATAAAATAATAAGCCTCGGCGCCGGTATTATTTTTAGATGTTTTTGTCATTGCTTTAAATTCCAACATGGCATCATCATAACGACCAGTCTCATATAATGATTTCGCTTTGATGTATTTTGCTTCAGTAACCTGTTGCGGTGTTAGCTTTTCAATAGTTAATACTTTATTCGATTCTGCCAATGCTGCTTCGAATTGATTCAAATAAAAAGCACAACGCATAGCGCCTAAGCGCGCAAGGTTCTTATTATTTGGCGTTTCCGCCATTTCCTGCATTTGCAAATAAAGTGGTAACGCTTCCTGGTATTTTTTGTCTTTATAATATAAGTAAGATGCTTTTGATAAAGCTACTTCGCTGTATACACTTCTTGGTTTTTGCACTACAAATAAATAACCCGGCAATGCTTTTTCAAATAACCCTTTATCATATGCACATTCCGACAAGCTAAACTGCGCTTCGTTTATATATTTTCCATTGGGGAATTTAGCAATGTACGCTTCCCACTTTGGCATAGCGGCATTACAATCTTTTTGTGTATAAAAGGCATCGTAGGCAGCTATATAAGTAGCTTTTTCGATTTGATTTTCTGATAATGGATTTCCAAGTGCAGCAAAATATTTTTCCATTTCATCGATCTTACCTTTTTCTGTAAATATTTTCTTGATCACTTCCAATGCTTCTTTTGCAGCATCACTTTTCGAATCGGCTTTTACAAATTTGTCAAAATATTCAAAGGCCTTATCATCCTGTTTGCGTTCGTAATAAATATTGCCAAGCTGCGCGTTTGCATTTGAAGTGAATGAAGAATTAGGATAGTTCTTTAATATCTTATTATAATAAACGATCGCATTTTCCTGATCTTTTAAATTATTATAATACGTATCAGCTATCTCATTCATAGCCGCGCTCAAATAATTTGATCCGGGATAACGTGTTTCTATTTTCTTTAGTTCAGAAATTTTTTCGTTAAAATTTTTGTTTAATCCGTCGCACAATGCTTTTTGATATAAACAATAATCCACATCCAGTTTATTTTGTTCAATAGCTACTTTATAATTATCAGACGCTTGTGCAAAATCGCGATTCATAAAATACGTATCTCCAATACGAATGTGAGCATCTGCTACTTTCTTTTCATCATACACATTTTTGGTCAATAAGAATTTACGAAAAGAAATATTCGAGTTTGTATAATCTTCTTTCTCTTTGCGTTGAAAATAAGAATAACCCAAGGCATAATTACTAAGATCATACTCCTTTAATTGCAAGGCGCCATCCATTAGCTGGAATTTCTTCCATATATCAATAGAAGTTGTGTAATCTTTACGGATATAAGAAATCTCACCAAGCCAATATTGATTTAACGCATCTAATTTAAGATCTGAATTTTGTTGCAGCGATCTTTTAAATTGTTTTTCTGCATTATCAAGATCGTTATTATTAAAATATTCAACGCCTCTGAAATAAATTAATTTTTGATAGGTTACTTTTAAGATAGGGTCAATAGTACCAATGGCTTCAATACTTTTGATGGCCAGATCGTAATTTTTTGTAGTAGAATACACATTAATTAAAAAATTATAACATTCTTCTTTCCTTGATGAACCGGGATATTCTTTTAAGTATTTCGTAAAAGCTTTAACAGCATCGTTAAATGGCGAAAAATCCAATTCATAACTCAATTTAGCAAAGCTAAACAAGGCATCTTCTGTGATCTTTTTATCAAGACCTATTTGATATGCACCATAATATGCATTTTTTGCTTTTATTTTCTCACCGAGCTTTACATAACAATCGGCCATGTGATACCAAGCATTTTGAGCCAAGGAATCTTTATCTACTGTAACTTTTTCCAAATAAGTAACCGCGTTAGCGCAATCGTTCATTTTATAATAACAATAACCCATTGCATAATTACCATGCGTATTTCCCGAAGCAAGGTTGGTTTTCTTTAAATACACTAAAGCATTACCATACTCCTTTAAATTGAAGTAACTCTCCCCTATCATCCTGTTTATCTCGTCTGCTTTTTGAACATTGGCACTATCATTCAGTAATGCCGGTGCTTCTTTAACTACATTGCTGTATTTACCCTGTATAAAATAAATTTGGGTAATGTAATAAGGCACAACACTCCCAAATGTTTCGTTACCTACCAGGCGATTAAAACCCTGCAAGGCTATTTCATAATTTTTTTCTTTGTAAGCGATGTGTGAGTAATAGTAGTTGGCCGGAAATGCGTATTTGTTATCAATGTCTTTTATCTCGTAAAAATCAGTCTTGGCCTTTGCATCCTGGCCTATTTCTAAATTAGCATAGCCACGTTTAAAGTAAAGCTCTGCTAATTGTTCTTTATCCAATTTGTAAATGTCTACTTTTTCAAAAAACTCAATGGTCTCAGGATATTTTTTCTTTCTGAAGTTGGATTTTGCCAGGTAAAAATTGGCGCTATTGATCTTATTGCTCTCAGGATGCTTCTCAACAAACTGTTTCATTTGCCATTCTCCATCCTTATTAAAGAGTTCGATGGCGCAGGCAGCAGAATAATATAACGCATCTGTTTTTAATATTTTTGAATTACTAACAGGTACGTATTCTAAAAAACTTTTTTGTGCCTGAACAAATTGTTTTTTATCAAAAAGGTCTAAACCTTGCTTGTACAGGGCATCTTTATCGGCAAAGATCGCGGTTTTTTGCGCCAAAAAAATGGAACTAAAAAATATAAAGAGCGCCAGGGCACTTGTTTTTATGGTG
The DNA here is from genome assembly GCA_039919745.1 of Bacteroidia bacterium. Lineage (GTDB taxonomy): Bacteria > Bacteroidota > Bacteroidia > B-17B0 > Aurantibacillaceae > Aurantibacillus. The sequence goes on from JBDSFC010000292.1 coordinate 4,797, forward strand.
TGCTTCATTAATTTAATTTGCCAAAATTTTACCTCACTAAATTTACCTTTCGCTGTGTTACACTTTGCTACAGTGTTAACGCAGTTATTAACGCTTGCGTGTTGATATTGGAATAACTCTTTATAGAATAAAAGTTACATTACTTTTAACTTAGAAGTTTATTTGAACTATGAGTGAATTGATAAAGTTTGATAACGTTACTATCTTTCAGGACGACCGCCCTGTAGTTGGCAATTTAACTGTAGAAGTAAAGAAGGGTGAATTTATTTATTTACTTGGCAAGACAGGAAGTGGTAAGAGTAGTTTTTTGAAAACCATTTACGGCGATTTAACATTAAATAACGGAACAGCGAAGGTTTGTGGCTTCACGCTTAATGATCTTAAACAAAAAGAAATTCCTTTTTTAAGAAGAAGATTGGGAATTGTTTTCCAGGATTTTCAATTACTGAGCGACAGAAGTGTTTTCGAAAATTTAAAATTTGTGATGAAAGCAACCGGCTGGAAGGAAGAATCGAAAATTAAAGAACGCGTATTAGATGTTCTTAAAAAAGTAAACTTAGACGGTAAAGAAAATAAAATGCCGCACGAACTTTCCGGTGGCGAGCAACAGCGTGTAAGTATTGCGCGCGCTTTGGTAAATAACCCTGAATTAATTTTAGCTGATGAGCCTACCGGTAATTTAGATCCCGAAACTTCTGAAGAGATCCTTGTGCTTTTAAAAAAATTAAGCGAAAGTGGTTGCGCTGTTTTGTTTGCAACACATGATATGTTAGTTTATAATAAATTCAAATCACGCACGTTATTATTCGAGAACGGTAAGGTGATTGAAAAAAATTGATCAACTCTTCTAATTCATATCAACAACAGTATTCAGAGCATCTTAAAAAACTTGGTGTATTCTTTATAATTTTACTTTCTACTCCCTTAATTGCCGGGTTATACGGCATAGTGCATGATCAAATTACTTATTCTATTTCGGAAGAATATTATACAAAATTCAAATTCTTCCAATTCAAATTAGCTTATTTAGGCAATGAAGCAATTTTTCCGAATCCAAGGATAAAAGTTATGCAGGTTGGTTTTATGGCAACATGGTGGACTGGTTTAATTATTGGCTTACTACAAGGCCTTGTTGGTTTTATACATAAAGACTTTAAAACGATGTTTAAATTAGTTTTCAAGTCTGTATTTATTGTAGTATTAATTACGATGTTTACAGGAATCGTTGGATTTTTTTATGGCAAATTTTTTCTTACAGATCCAGATTGGTATTTTCCAGAAAACTTACTTGATAAACAAAGTTTTATAAATGTAGGCTCCATACACAACTTTGGTTACCTCGGTGGTTTATTAGGTTTATTTGCCGGAATTATTTTTCAGTTTAGCCAAAGAAAATCGAAATAATTATATCTTCGCGTACTCTTCCTTCACAAAATCCATTAGCTCTTTTATATAAGCCGGGCTAAAATCAAATTTAATTCCTGCTGCTTCATAAATTTTTGGGATCGGACGGGTATAACCTAAAGCCAAAGCTTTTTTATATTTCTCGATCGCCTCTTTTGGATTACGTTTGTAATTACGCCAAACAGCCACAGCACCTAATTGCGCAAAACCATATTCAATATAATAAAAAGGCACTTCATATAAATGCAATTGTACCTGCCATCTGCGTTTTAAATTACTTTCTAATCCTTTATAATTAATTACGTTGCTCCCAAAATCATTAATAATTTTTTGCCATTGATCATAACGTTCTGCAACTGTGTGCTTCGGATTTTCATAGATCCAGTGCTGAAACTTATCTATCGCTGCTATCCATGGCAAAGTATCCATAACGCCTTCCAGCTGTTGACGTTTAGCGCGTTTTAATTCTTCGTCGGTTTTAAAAAATTCATCCCAATGTTCCATACTCATTAATTCCATGCTCATACTTGCTAATTCAGCAACTTCGCTTGGTGGTGATTTAAAATCAACCAACTCAAGATCAAAATCCAAAAAAGAATGAATAGCGTGGCCGCCTTCGTGCACCATAGTTACAAGATCACGATGTAACCCAACAGAGTTCATAAAAATAAATGGCACATCGGTTTCATATAAAGGATATTGATATCCACCCGGTGCTTTTCCTAACCTGCTTTCAAGATCAAGACGTTTTAGTTTTTGCATAGTATCAATGCACTCACCAAAAAAAGGATCCAGTTTATTAAAACAAGCTATAGTTTTATCAATTAATTCCTGCGCGGTTGAAAATGGTTTTAAGGGTGTTAAACCTTCTTCATCTACCGAAGTATCCCATGGACGGTAATCATCCAGCTTTAATTTTTCTTTTCGTTTTTTATCGTGCTCATTAATTAATGGTACAGCGTGCAATTTTACCGCTTCGTGAAAATTTAAACAATCCTGCACCGAATAATCAAAACGAGCTAATGATTGATGTTTGTAATCGCGGTAATTTTTAAAACCGGCATTTAATGCAACCTGGTTTCTTAGCTCAATTAATTTTGTGAAAAGATCGTTCAATGCATTTTCATCCCGCGCGCGACGTTCTTGTACTTTTTGATACACTTCTTCGCGCACATTACGGTTAAGGTCTTTCAAAAAAACACCCGCTTTTTGTAAGGTCATTTTTTCACCGGCGTATTCAATACTTTGTGCGCCATTAATTTCACCAAACTGTTGTTCTAATTCCTGCAATTTTGTATTTAAAGGAATATTCTCTTCTCTAAAAAGATCGATGCTGTTTTTTATTCCGCGCAAATAAATATCATAACCCGGCTTATCTAATTTATCTTTAAAAGAAGTAGCCATGATCTTTTTGTTAAGGTCATTTGCCACTGGCGACATATGCGGCTCAATGTTCTGCACAAAATCATTAAAGCTATCGCGTAACTCCGTATTCGCAGTGTCGCAGGTCATTTTAATATAACGCCAGGCCATATTTTCGCTTATAACAGCGCTTAACTCGCTATAATCTTTTAACCACTTTTCTAATTCGGAAACAGAATTAATAGCGCGGTTTTGGAGTTCAGTAAAATAAGGTTTTAACAGATCCCAGGTTGTAACCGTAAAATCAGGTTTAACAAAATGTCTTTGCATAATTTATAAATGAAATGTTGATTTTTTTCCGATGTTGTTATAATTGGCTTCAAGCCATGCTCCGCAAGCATTGTACCCAAGATTTTTCAGATGCATTAAAAAATCCCAGTCGGTATTTAATTTACTTGATAGATTAAAATCGCCTAAAGAATTATTTGAGCTTACGCGATGTAAATTTATTTTCTTTAATGTACCATCTAACGTAATTCCTTTTTCAACTAAATTATTTACAAATTCTAAATGTTGAATTTCTAATGCTAATGATGAATTAAAAGAAATTTCATTTACACGGTCCTTTATTTCTTCTATATTATCAGGTACTTTTTTTATGATGAAAGGATTTACTTCCACTAATAAGATATCGTCAGTTCCTTCTGTATGTTCTGTTAATGGTCCCAATGGAGGATTCCCCATGTAACCACCATCCCAATAAAACTCGCCATCAATTTCAACTGCTTTGTACATATAGGGTAAACAAGCGCTTGCCATAACAGCTTTAGACGTTATTTCTTTTGGCCCAAAAATTTTAGGCGCGCATGTTTTTACATTGGTAGCGCACACAAATAATTTTGGCGGACTCATTTTATGTAACTCCTCAAAATCAATAAGTTCGTTTAATATTTTTTCAAGAGGATTAATTCCTAAAGGGTTCATTTGTGCCGGCGACATATTTTCAGAAGCCATTGTAAAAAATTTATATGTTGGCGAGTAGTCCATATTTCCAGGACTCATAACCTTATCAAACCAGGTAGGCTGTAAAGGAGATAATTTTCCTGCTTCAGAGATCTTATGCCAGAATTTTACCAAAAGATGTTTGGCAAGATTCTTTCCCCCTTTATTTAATCCATAAATTGCGCAAACACCATTCATAGCTCCGGCACTGGTTCCGCAAATACCGTCAATTTCAACGCGTTCATCATCCAATAATCTGTCTAATACTCCCCACGAATATGCGCCATGAGAGCCTCCGCCTTGTAAGGCTACATCAATTTTCTTCACTTTTGTCATAGCTTAAAAATACCAAAAAAATAGGTAACCACTTAAAAAATCTAATTAAAATAAACTTTTTGCTTATTTGTAAGTGTTTCGGTAACAACCAGGATCATTTTGAGTTTAGAGATCTGTATTTTCTTGCTATACTCTAAATAATTTTTAGCAGCTTGTTGAATGATCTTGAAATTAAGATCGCTGCTAATAGGGCCATTCATGGGTTGCTGCTGCTTTGCATTCTTTTCAAAATAATGTATACCATTAGCAAAAGCAACTACTAAAGGTCCATAACCTTTAAAACGGTTTGTTTGATGAATCGTTTTTATTTCTGCAAACAAGTCTGTTTTCTGAATACCATTGTTTTCGTACTCGCAATACAAATTATAATTTGAATTTGGAACGGGCGCAAATAAATTCCAGTTTTGATGAAAATATGGATAAATATAGGCTTGTGCATAAAATTCTGCTTTGTTTTTTTGCGAACTGATTGGTTTAGGGTAAATAAGTAAACAGCTAAAATGGATCAGCAAATAAGATAATAAACCACAGAGAATAACTATTTTATATTTATATTTAATGCTCTAAATTAATTCAAGTAAATTTAGAATACAAGTATTTGTAACTATTAAATTTTACCAATTAAAGCATGAAAAAAAATAATTTTGTACTCGCATTACTTTTTGCTTCCACTTTTGTTTTTTCGCAGGAAAAACTTTTAACCATACAGGACGCTTTAAACAAAGGCAGAACAACACTAGCCCCAAAACGCTTACAAGCACTTGGTTTTATTCCCGACTCAAAAAAAGTAGCGTATATTGAAAAGAACGAGCTTATTATTGTGGATCCTGAAACCGGAAAAACGGTTTCAACGATTACAACTGTTGGTTTAAACAAAGACCTTATTATAGCTTCTATAGATACGATCTCATCGTTTGATGGTATCTCCTGGCAAAACGAACATCAGTTCTATTTCTCCAATAAAAAAGGAGAATACCTTCATTCATTGGATAAAAAAACAACTACAAAGTCTGAAAGAAAACAAAATGATTTTAATCTTGGAAATTTAGAAGTGTTTAAAGAAGGTGAAGTGTTTGCTTACGTACAAGACAATAACATTTTTGTTTCATCAAACGCTAAAACAAACCAGGTTACTACAGATGGCTCTTACGAAATTGTAAATGGAAAAAGTGTGCATCGTGATGAATTTGGAATTACTAAAGGATTGTTCTGGAGTCCAAACGGTAATGCACTTGCCTATTACAGGATGGATCAAAGTGATGTAGATGATTACCCGATCATAGACTGGACAAGCTATCCTGCAAAGAACAAAAATATTAAATATCCAATGGCCGGTAAAAAAAGCCATTATGTAACGGTATTTGTTTATGATGTTAAGAATAACAAAAGCATTAAAATAAAAACAGAAGGCCCTAAAGATCAATACCTCACTAATATTGCATGGAGCCCCGACGAAAAACATATTTACATTGCTGTTTTAAACCGCGAACAAAATCATTTTAAAGTAAATGAATATGATGCAGCAACCGGTGGCTTTGTAAAAATGTTGTTTGAAGAAAAAGATGAAAAGTATGCAGAGCCTTTGAACCCTATGTTGTTTGTAAAAAACAATCCGGCTCAATTTATCTGGCAAAGCAGAAGAGATGGATACAATCATTTCTATTTATATAAAGCTGACGGCACCTTGATCAAACAATTAACAAAAGGAAATTGGGAGGTAAAAGATGATGCGGGATTTGACGAAAAAAGTGAGAATTTATTTTTTCATGCCGCAGAACAAAGCCCTATTAACCAGGATTTTTATTCAGTAAACATAAAAACGGGTAAAATGAAAAAATTGACGCATGATAACGGTTATCATACTGTAGCAATAAGCAAAAAAGGAGATTATTTTATTGATAATTTTACTTCTTGTTATACGCCTCGCGAATACAGGGTTGTAAATGCTTCAACGGGAAAATCAACAACCATTTACAAAGCAGAAAATCCCATTAAAGATTATAAATTGGGTAAATGGAATTTATTTACCATTAAAAATTCAGAAGGAACAGACTTGCATTGCCGCATGTTTAAACCAATAAATTTCGACAGCACAAAAAAATATCCGGTAATTGTTTATTTATATAACGGCCCGCATTCACAAATGGTAACCAATACCTGGATGGCCGGTGGGGAATTGTGGTATCAATATATGGCGCAAAAAGGTTTTATTGTATTTACGTTAGATGGACGCGGAACTAATTATCGTGGAAAAGCTTTTGAGCAAGCCATTCACAGGCAGGTAGGCACAAAAGAAATGGAAGATCAGATCAGCGGTGTAAATTATTTAAAATCTTTACCCTATGTTGATGGGACCCGTTTAGGTGTTCACGGCTGGAGTTACGGCGGCTTTATGACCACATCTTTGATGACACGTTACCCCGGTACTTTTAAAGTGGGCGCTTGCGGTGGACCTGTTATTGACTGGAGCTATTACGAGATCATGTATGGCGAACGTTACAATGATAGTCCCCAGGAAAATAAAGAAGGTTACGATAAAAATAATTTATTGAACTATGTAGATAAATTAAAAGGGAAATTATTAATGATCCATGGTGCGCAAGATCCGGTGGTGGTTTGGCAACACAGCATTATGTACCAAAAGAAAGCTGTTGATAAAGGCGTGCAATTGGATTATTATGTTTATCCGGGCCATGAGCATAATGTGCTTGGAAGGGACAGGGCACATTTAATGGAAAAAATTTGTAACTATTTTATAGATAATTTATAAAAATGAAGGTTTGTAGTAGAGTAAAAATAATATTTATACTTCTCCTGTTTTATAATAAAATCCTAGTCTCACAGGACAGCTTATCAATATTAACATCTCCTAAATTAAACATACATAATAAATTTACAAAAAAGGAAATTACAATAAAGTGGCCTTTAAAAAATTTTGAATATCGCGCTCCGTATGATATTTATTACGAAAATAATTTAATACCAGAAGAATTATTTAAAAAAATTATCGAAGTTGAACCCATTTTAATCAAAAAGCAGAACCTAGGCACGGCAAATAAAAACATAAATTATAACAAAAGGCTAAAAAATGTTTCACTCTATTCGGGACTTCCTTTATTAACAACCGGGCCTTTAGTTTCTATGGACGGGTTACTTGGGCATTATGGTAATAAAGAGTTTATTTTAAGGGAATCTATTGCAGGGTCTACCTTTCTAGTGGGAATTATTTGTGAAGTTGTAGCAATTATTTTTAATAATAAATACAAAAAATCTATTAAAAAAGCTGTTCTTATCTTAAATGATTAATAAACATTTTAAATAATAAATTCTATCTTTAATTATTAAAATTACTTCAATTTAAAAAGAAATATTTAGAATTAATATAACACATAAAAATTATCCCATGAATCAACCATCGTTTCGCGAAAAAGCAAGATATTATTTTGAAAACACAATGTCGGCCGGCCCAAGTGGCGTAATTAAATGGCTTGCCATATTTTCTTTATTTATGGTATTAATATTAGGCTTACTGATATTGGTATTTGGTATAAAAAGTTCACCTGAACCAGAAGCGGAAAATTTAGGTTTTATTGAAGGTGCCTGGCAAAGTTTAATGGCCACCTTAGATTCAGGAACTATGGGTGGTGACGAAGGCTGGTCGTTTCGTGCGGTACGTTTTATCGCAACTTTAGGTGGTATATTTTTGATCTCTATTTTAATTGGTACTATTTCGTCAGGCATTGATGAAAAATTAGATGAATTAAAAAAAGGACGTTCACGTGTTTTAGAAAATAACCACACTTTAATTTTAGGTTGGTCAGAAAAAGTTTTTTCTATCATTTCTGAAATTATTGAAGCCAATGAAAATCAAAAAAAACCAAGTATTGTTATTTTAGCTGATCGCGATAAAGGCGAAATGGAAGATGAGATCCGTGGAAAAATTGAAGATTTTAAAAACACCAAATTGATCGTTAGAAGTGGCAGTCCGCTTGAATCAAGTAATATTGCTTTGGTAAATCCGAACGAAGCGCGCTCAATTATTGTTTTAGCAGGAACCGAAGCTAATGCAGATACTTATGTGATAAAATCTGTTTTAGCTTTAACTAATGGTAAGAACAGGAAAGAAAGTCAATATTCTATTGTTGCTGAGATCAAAGATCCAAAAAATATGGAAGCTGCAGAATTAGTTGGTAACGATGAAACTGTTTTTGTTCTATCATCCGATCTTATTTCACGTATCACTGCTCAAACCTGTCGTCAGTCTGGTTTAAGTATTGTTTACAGTGAATTATTACAGTTTGAAGGCGATGAAATTTATTTCCAGGAAGAGCCCAAATTATTCAACAAAAAATATAAAGACGCTTTATTGGCATATGAAACCTCTTCTGTAATTGGCATTTTTACAAAAGATGGTTCTGCATTTATCAATCCTGCAATGGATACGGTAATTAATAAAGGTGACAAAATTATTGCTATTTCTGAAGATGATGACAAAGTTGTTTTAAGTGGAAAAACTACTTTTGATATTAACGAAAGCTTATTCAGTAGAAATGAAATGAAAGCGGCGAGCGTTGAAAAAACATTGATTTTAGGTTGGAATG
>JBDSFC010000285.1:0-4356 GCA_039919745.1 Bacteroidia bacterium
GTTACGATTCTACTGCATCTTATAACGATAGCTATAAGTTTTTAGGAAGTAACCAGGATCCTGTATTTGGCCGCATGGATGTTGGTTTATATTTAAACGCAAATATTCCTAATGGTTTGGTTTATATTGGCAATAGTTTTGGCGAGGATGCAAACCTTGTTTCTGCTGAAATAATTTTAGCTGTAAGTAGTTTAAATTTTGTTGGCGATCAGGTTTCTGCTCTAACATATTCAGTTTTTGCACTCGATTCTGTTTTGAGTAATGCGCGACTTTATTTTTCAAACAATACAAAATTGCATAATAAAAATGCAGTTTTAGCATCACATACAACCAGCTTAAGTATATATAATACCAAAATAGTTTTGCGTATACCTATTGATGCTACTTATGCAAGATCTATTTTAAATAATCCTCAATACCTTACTGACAATGGTACTTTTTTAAATACGTATAAAGGATTTTATATTACATCTGCCGGTACAAATTTAAATCCTTCAAATGCTCAAGGCATGATCACTACCTACAATCTTGAAGATAATGTAAGTGGTTTTTATTTACATTACCAGCATGGCACGCCATCTGCAACCAAACAGGATATTGATTTTAAGTTTAACTTTTCAGGAACAAGCGCATTACGATTTAATACTTTTAAATACCAGCCAAATCAAAGTGGTAATATGGAATTGATCCATCAATTAAATGATAGTACACAGGCTTTACAACAGAATGTGTTTTTAAAAGGATTAGCAGGAACAAGACTTAAAATTCAAATTCCGTTTTTGGATTATCTAAAAAATTATTCTGATACGGTTCCAATTGCGATCAATCGTGCAGAAGTTGTTTTTCACGTTGATCCCGCACTTACATCTACTTTAGTTGGTAATGGAATTTATTATGTACCGCCTAAATTAGCATTGTTACCCTTAGATTCTTTAGGGAGGGAAGCTTATTCGGTAGACCAATTATCATTAACTGATTTTAGCAGGTATGGTGGCGATTTTGATTCAGACAATAACAGGTATGTAATAAATATTGCAAGACACGTTCAGGCTATCGTCAATAAAAAAAGAAAAAACTATGGCTTTCATTTAGTGATCGCAGATCCAAATGGTGCACTGGCAATACGTAGAGATAATTATGCGGAAAGAGTTGTATTGGCAGGGAAAGATCACTCAAACGGTTCTCTGCGGCCAAAATTTAATTTAAGTTTTATTAAATACCAATACGATAAATAATTATTGGTTTGTTTTGATTTGTTTGCCCGTTTTTAATTATTAGCTTTATTATTTAGTGAACAAAACAGAGCTACATAAATTACTTAACCTTGAGGTAAATTCCGGATCCCCAACATTTATTATTTATTCAGAGAAGTCGAGCACTCGTTTAGCGTATGTTTCAAAATTTATTTTTGAGCATGTGTTAAAAGTAAATGTTAGTGTTACTGATTCTGTTTCTGAATTTGAAAACTCTTCTTTTTTTAAGATCAATTATTCAGAAAAAACAATTGGCAACACTTTTCGCATAGCACCTAATGGCCTTTTATTTGAAACAGGTGTCTCAGAAAAAAGACCAAAAACTGTTTTAAAAGACCAAATTGTTTATTTTTTTGAGAATGTAAATAGCATTGTTCTATCCGGACTTGATTACGATGTTTTTTCGGCTGCATTTTATTTTATTTCTCGTTACGAAGAATGGCAATCCTTTGAAAAGGATGTTCATGGCCGTTTTGAAGCAAAGGCAAGTATTCTTTTTCAAAACAATCTGCACTTAAAACCGGTCGTAGATATTTGGATACAAGAATTAAAACAAGCTTTAAAAAAAACCTACCCTGCAATTAAATTTCCTGAAAATAAATTTAAAGTCATTAGTACTATTGATGTAGATAATTTATATGCCTATAAAGAAAAAGGCTTTTTAAGAACAGTAGGCGCAATGTGTAAAGATGTTTTAAAAGGTGATGTTAATAACTTAAACAGACGCACACGCGTTTTAAAAAATAAAGAGAACGATCCTTTTGATATTTATTCTTCAGTGTCTGAGTTTTGTGCTGATAAAAAGATCCCGCTTATTTATTTTTTTCTTTTCAGGACCGGAAATAAATATGACAGAACAGTTGATCCCGGATCCAAAGCATTTATTGAAGTATTTGAAAGGATAAAAAAACGAGCGGCTTTTGTTGGCTTGCACCCATCTTATTATTCATCCACAAATAAAGATCTTTTGAAAGAAGAGGTCAATAATTTCTCCGATCAAAGTAAGGAAACGGTTAAATTATCTCGCCAGCATTATCTTAGATTTGATATTAAAACTACACCATTGTTATTGATAGAAAATGGCATTGCTGCCGATTTTACAATGGGTTTTGCTTCTGATGTTGGTTTCCGGGCCGGAACCTCTTTTCCTTTTTATTATTATGATCTTGGATCTGAGCAACAAAAAGACCTTTTATTTGTGCCCTTTTGTGTAATGGACGGAGCCTATTTTGTTTATGATAAAGCAGATCCAAATAAAATGCTCAAATCTATATCTGACCTTGTAAAAGAAGTAAAAAAAGTAAACGGCCTGTTTATTTCTGTGTTTCATGAACGTACCTTTGCTTACCATTTATACCCCGGTTATGACCGTATTTATAATTATTTGCACCAACACATAAATGAGCTCTAACCTGATAAAAAAATGTTGTATCTTTAAGGCCATGAAGTTTTTAAATTTCTCATATCTGTTCGGCATTTTATGTGTTTTGTTATTTACAACCTGTAAGAACAAATTAGATATTAATGCGCCGTATAAAGAAATACCAACTATCTATGCGGTTTTATGTCCACAGGAACGACTTCAAATTATACGCATCAATAAAGTATTTTTAGGTGAAGGTAATGCAAACGATATGGCCCAGGTAGCAGATTCTATTAACTACCCAGCCGGCGCACTTACAGTAACTTTAGAAAGATTTTTAAACGGTGTTCAGGTTCCTGCAGGTCCAACCGGTAATATAGGAACGATCACTTTTCAGGATTCAATTGTTCAGGCAAGCCCGGGTGCATTTAATAGTACGCAACGTGTCTATGTATATCATGATACATTATTCAGAACGGGGCAATATGTTTTAAAAGTAAAACATTCTGATGGTAGTGGTAAGGTTTTTACGGCTCGCGCTAATGCAATTGATAGTGTTAATAAGGGCCTCAATCAAGCTAATACTTATGCCCCTTTTGTAAGTCCCTACTATCCTGTACCTCCCGGATCTGTTCCAAACATTGCTCCTTTAATTGCCGCAGCCTATATTGATTACAGCAATCCAAACGGAACTTATTCTCCTAAATTTTTCCCTAATGAAGCAGCTATTTATACTATGACCTTAAGATTTCATTTTTTTGATTCATTATTTGACGGAAGCAAAGTTTACCGTTATGTAGATTATAATTTTGGTAATCAATATATAAAAGATCTTAGAACATTTGCTTCAACCAAAGTGTTTGCTTTTGATTTTAAAGGTGCGGATCTTTTCAATTCTATTGGTTACGCTTTATCAAAAATGAACCTTGATAATAATATTCGTGGACGCAAAATGTATAAATTACAAGCTATTGCCTATAGTTCGACCCAGGATTATGCTGATTATTTGCAATTTTCTGCCCCATCCTTAAGCATTGCTCAATCAAAGCCTATTTATTCCAATTTTGACAATAGGGATGCCATGGGTATTTTTTCATTCAGGACACGGCATTCCATCTTTAAAGAACTGTCAACATCCACAGTATCCCAATTCTCATATAATCCAAAAACCTGTATGTATAAATTTTATACAGCCGGTTTAACCCTGGCAGGCTGTTAAACTGACTTTTTCACCAGGATCAGCCCTTTTTTTACGTCATTTTGCTAGCATTTTTTACTTTTTTTGTGACAGGTTGTCGCTAATTTTACATTATTCCCATTTGGCATATTAATTGAGATATTATTTGAAAAATAAGATACTTAATTTAAAATAAATAAAATGGGAAAAATAATAGGAATAGATTTAGGAACTACCAACAGTTGCGTTTCAGTAATGGAAGGTAATGAAGCTGTGGTTATACCAAATAATGAAGGTAAACGTACAACCCCCTCTGTTGTTGCCTTTGTAGAAGGTGGCGAAAGAAAAGTGGGTGATCCTGCAAAACGCCAGGCAATTACTAATCCACGTAAAACCGTTTATTCAATTAAACGTTTTATGGGTCATACTTTTGATGAAGTTAGTGACGAGGCAGGCCGTGTGCCATATAAAGTAGTTAAAGGCGACAATAATACACCTCGTGTAGAGATTGACGATCGTAAATATACTCCTCAGGAAATTTCAGCTATCATTTTACAAAAAAT
>JBDSFC010000481.1:0-2959 GCA_039919745.1 Bacteroidia bacterium
GGCGAAAGTGTAAAGGAATTTACGGTTGATGCTTTTAATAAATTAAACTCATCGGGTCAAAATCCTATAGAAAGGATAAGTGTACAAGGAAAAGATGATGAAAACGGAGACGTTTTTTTAAATACTGATTTTATAGAAAAAAGGAACACGATTGATGTTGAGTTTGATACTGCAACTGGTGAGATTAGTTCAAGAGATATGCTCCGAAAATTGATGGCGTTGTCTAAATTGAAATGAATATAGAATTTCTATTATTGATATGGGATTACTTTAGAAGTCTTCAAAAAAGGAATATAATTTTTGAATTGGTGATACCTTTCGTAGCTTCTCTAATAATATTTATTTCTATTAGGGTAAACAATTCAGAAAAGTGTTTATCAGATTACAGAAGTAATATAATTTCACTTGTTGGAGTTTTAATTGGGTTTTCAATTACAGCAATAACTCTTTTAATAACAAGTAATAATGCTAATATTGAGAATCTAAAGAAAATAAAACCAAAGGATAAAAATGGAAGGGAGATTGAATTTAGTCTTTACCATTTATTATTAACTAATTTTTCGTATTTAATAGTTATAGAAATACTCCTTATATCGTTAGATTTGTTCTTTCCAGCTTTCAATTCTATGTTGAATTTATCTTTTACTACACGAATCGTTTTATTTTCATTGAATAGTTTTCTTTTGCTCCATATACTTTTGTTAAACCTAAGAACCATTAGTGATTTGTATCATACTTTGATTTCTAAAGAAAACAATTCAAATAATTAAGAATCCAAATGTTCAAAAGCATTGTTTTTATAATTTTAAATAAGTGAAAGAAAAGCTATTTAATGAAATACGTCATTTACTATCACTGAATAACTTCAGGATTACACTTACCTATACCTTGATTATTACAAGTGCATTATATTTCACAAGTATTGAGTATTCAAATATAGATTTTTCCAATCCAAGTAAACTTTTTGAAAACTACATAATCCTGAAACTTGTTGCTGCCAGTATTTTAGTAAACTGGATATTTTATCGAATTCCAAGATTCTTCTTAAGAATATATTTTCATGTATACATAAGAAACAAGTTTCTTAAATGGAAAATAGAATTAGAAAAGAAGGGTAAGTTTAAGTTATTGAAAGAGGTTCATGGAGTATATAAAGCGTTGTACTTCTTTATTAAAAACTATTTTTATAATTTAGGTTACTTTACTCGTAACGATTTAGTGTTAAATGTTGAAATTAATGAAAAGATAAAAGAAGAAATTATAAATGAAGTGTTGGTTGATTGCTATAAATGGATTTGTTGTATGATACACCTCATAATTACTCTTTGCTTTATATGGAAATTTGTAAATATTTGGCTTATACTTGGAGCAGTATTTTTAATAGTTACGAATTTTACCACTCCATTTATTATAATCCCAATTGTGATGAACTTAGAGGTTTTAAACAAAATCAGAATTGATTTATTAAAAGATAAGCGATTAGGTAAAGAAGAGATTAAGAAAATTAGTGATATTTCATCAGGAGGAAAAAACTGACTAAATTAATCTTTTTTTATTTTGCTTTTTCTTTGATACACTTTTTACATTGTCGGCTGGGCGGTAATTTATTCCAATCCGAAAGAGAATAAACAAGGTCTTCACGCTTTACACCATCTGTATTGCAAAGGCATTCGTCAATGTCACGGGTTAAATGCTTTTTGGAAAGGCAACCGGAGGTATGACCTTTGCAGCGCTGATAGCAATAATATTCAGAAAAAATTCCTTCTGAGCAATCTGCTCAACCATAACCGGTAAAACAAAAGCCATATTTTTTATATATGATGCGTGAGGGATTGCAGCAGATATACTTTTTATGCGCCAGAAAAAACACCGGCATAAAAAGATAGTAGTGTAAAGCCCGACCCGAAGGGGGACGCCAAAAAATACAGTTTTAGTCTTAACTGTAAATAATTACACATTTAACAATCAACTTCTCAAAAATAAATTAACTTTAATGAATGAAATTAAAGCAGATTTTTGTTTTTCTTCTACTGCTCATTTTAAGTCGGGCGGTTTCACAAAACCCTGTTTATGAATGGGCAAATTCTATTGGTTCTACTACCGCATCAGCCGCCAGCGGTGTTGTTATAAAAGCAGATGCTGCAGGTAATATATATTTAACCGGTATTTTTAAAGGCGCACTGGATGTTGATCCATCTGCAAGCATTACAAATGTTACTTCTTACGCTGCCAGCCAGGATTTTTTTTTGGCGAAATATAGCAATACTGGTGCTTTACTTTGGGCTAAAACTATAGGAGGTGCACAGGCTGACGAATGCAATGGGTTAACCATTGATAATGCAGGAAATATTTTAATAACCGGGTTATTTAAAGGTGTTGTTGATCTTGATCCCGGTGTAGGAGTAACTAGCTGTAGCTCAGGTACCCTTACAGGAGATGTTTTTTTTGAAAAACTAGATGCAAGTGGTAATATGATCTGGGTACATACCTTGAGTAATGCCAGTCAAAAAAATGGATACGCTATAACTACCGATCAAAACAACAATGTTATTATTACAGGTTATTTTTATGGTGTTATTGATTTTGATCCCGGCCCTGCTGTTACTAATTATACGAATTTATCAGGTAATAATATTTATTACATAGCAAAATATGATGCCAACGGTAATTACATGTGGGTAAACATTGCACAGCAATTTACTGGCGATAATTTTGGAAGATCTCTTGTTTGCGATAATAACAATAATATTTTTTTTGCAGGCGAATTTGACGGACAATTGGATTTTGACCCTTCAAGCAGCGTTAATCTATTAACATCTGGCGGCGGCTTTGATGTTTTCTTTTCAAAATTTGATGCTGCAGGTAATTTGATATTTGTAAACAATGCTTCAGGAGGCGGAAATGATGCGTTATGCAGCATTACGTTAGATGCAAATAATAATATTTTCATTGCCGGTAG
>JBDSFC010000308.1:0-4696 GCA_039919745.1 Bacteroidia bacterium
TCTTTTTCATCCAGGGTCTGGATTTTTTTATCATTGGTTGTCTTATAAAACTCAAGGGATTGTAAATACAGGTTGTGCTTATCCTTAAACGAATCATATAAGCTGCTACGGCTAAGGCCAGTTGCCGTCAAAATTTCATCAATGGATGTTCCATTGTAGCCTTTTTCGTGAAATACAACCGAAGCTGCTTCCAGTACTTTTTCTTTGTTGAATTGTTTATATTTTGGCATATAGAAAATATTTGCCCGTAAAATTAATTATTCGGAATGAATATTCCAAATTATTAAGAACGATTGTTCCGAATTAAATAGTAACTCCTATAATTAACACATCGTCAGTCTGTTCATAATGTCCTTTCCAATCAGAAAAAACGGTTTCTAACCTCTTTTTTTGCTCTACAGCCGGCAAATTACTTATCTCACTTAACATTTCTTTTAGCTTCTTTGTCATCATTTTCTTACCGCCAACAGGCCCGCCAAACTGATCTGCATAACCATCCGTGAAAATATAAAGACTATCATTCTTTTGTAATGAAATAGAATGATCTTCAAATACCTGTTCATTTGGAGTAAAACCTGCAATTGCTGTTTTTGTTGCTTTGAATTCAATTATCTCTTTATTACGGATCAAAAATAAAGGTCGGTTAGCAGCAGAGTATTTCACCTCTGTATTGTTGGAATTAAATTTTAATACTGCAATATCCATTCCATCTTTTTGAATAGAAGCGTCAGAATGTTGTTTCAATACATTTTTTATTTGCACATTTAAATAAGAAAGTATCTGGCCAGGCGAAATTAATTTCTTTTCAAAAATTGCCTGAGTGATCTTGTCAGTACCAATAATACTCATTAAGGCTCCCGGTACGCCATGCCCTGTACAATCGGCAGCTACACAATAAAAATCATTTTCTACTTTTGCAAACCAATAAAAATCGCCGCTCACTACATCCTTTGGTTTATAAATAACAAAACTTTCTTTAAAACGATCATTAAGATCACTGATCTCCGGCAATATGGCAAGTTGAATACCTTTAGCGTATTGTATACTATGTTCTATCTCTTCTTTCTTTTCTTTAATAATAGCATGTTGCTCGCGTAGCTGTATATTGGTTTGCTGTTTTAATTTATTTTGCCTGAACAATAAAAAAGCAATAATGATAACCACGAATCCAACGCCGGTTAAAGCAAAAATAAAATAGTTCTTCTTTTTATTCTTTAGCTCCGTTATTTCGTTGTCTTTTTTTAATTGTGTAACATTTGCTTCTGATTTTTCGAGAGAATAATTATTTTCGAGATTACTGATAGAAGTTGCCAATGCCGCCTTTTCCGCTTCTTCCTGCTTGGCAACAAAAATTTTATAATTATCATATCCTTCTTTATATCTTCCTAATTTGTAATAAAGTTCCGGCATAAACGACAAGATCTCCATTTCATATTCATTGCTTTCGTGCCTTGCAAAAAAACTACGTGCGAATTCAATATCCGGTAATTGTTTTTTTACATCGCCAAATTGGGTCCTGCAGCGGGCTATTTTAAATTTAAGTGAAACAATGGTAGATGAATCCGTTTTTCCAACAGAAAGATCGTACGAATTTAAATAATAAAATTCGGCGGATTTAAAATCCTGAGCAGCGTAAAACAGATCTCCAAAATTTGCATAGAAAATACTTAGGCCATGATATGATCTTGTTTTTTTACAGAGATCGATCCCTTTCTTAAAATAAATAAGTGAAGAATCAAAATTATTTTTTTCTAAAAGATCCACGAACTTATTGGAGTAATAGCTTGCAAATGCATTGTACAAGGCTGACAAACGGTTGGTATCTTTTATTTCTGTTGCAATTTTAAGTGACTTATATAAATAAATATCATCCTTATAATGCTTCTGCTGTATACATGATATCCAACCAAGGTTATATAATGCTTCTGCTACACTTCTATTATCACGAATAGAGTCACTGATTCGATACGCTTTATAATAATAATTAAAAGCTTTATCATAATTTGCCCTGAACCAATAATTATCTGCTAAAGAATTTAACGCGCGTATCTTACCTCTGTTATAATTTATTTTTTTTGAAATATCTAATGCTTCTTGCCCCGCTTTAACTGCTTTTTCAAAATCAGAATAATAGTAATAGGTTGAAAGGTCAACAAGGTCAAGAACTTTGATGGTATCTTCTTTATCCTGTGTTATTTTTTGAATAAGCTTTTCTATTTTTTCTTTATTACCGGCAAAGCCAGCTGAAAGCCATAAAAAAGATAAAAGAAAATATAGTGAACGTGTTTTGATCATGCTAACATTAAAGATATATAAAACAAAACACTATTTCATCTTTAACCTGATCTGGGTAATTATTTTTTTTGTGTAGAGTGGGAAATCGCCTTGCATCATCCAGTTGTAATAAGAAGGCTCTTTAGCAAACACTTCGGTTACGGGTTTATCCTTGTGTTTTCCAAAAGCAAATACCTCTACTCCTTTTTCATTAAATACAATACGACCCGCAAGGTCTGCATTCTTTGATCTCGCTGTTGTTAATTCACTCAACTTTGGAATATCATTTACAACCGGAATTGTTTTATTACCCTTCGCGTCAACAACCTCCTGGCCTTCATAACGCTCAACCTGCGCTTTAAAGATCTCAAATGTTGCTTTCACATCGGCTTCAGCACTATGCGCATTCTCTAAAGGTTTGTTGCAGTAAAATTTATAAGCCGCACTTAAATTACGGGGCTCCATAAAGTGAAATATATTTTGAACATCTACCAACTTTCTTCCTTCCAGGTCAAAATCTGCTTCCGCTCTAAGGAATTCTTCTGCTAATAACGGAATATCATATTTGTTAGAATTATATCCTGCAAAATCAGCATTGCCAATAAAACGTAACAGCTCGGGAGCGGCTTCTTTAAAGGTTTGACAACCTTCTATATCTTTATCATAAATCCCATGAATTTGCGAAACAACATCCGGAATTGGCATTTGAGGATTAATACGTTGCGTTTTTACTTCGGTTGTATTATCTACATTTAATTTTAAAAGACAGATCTCTACTATCCTGTCAGATCCAATGCTCAGGCCTGTAGCTTCAAGGTCAAGAAAGATAAGAGGCTTATTTAGTTTGATATTCATTTGTTAGTTATTAGGAAAGAGGGAATAGTTATTAGTTATATGTTTTTAGTTCATTCATTACTGTTTCAATACTTTTTGTATTGCCTATAAATGTATTTAATTTATTCATTACAGCGTCTAATAATGAATCCGGACAAGAAGCGCCGCTGGTAATAACGATCTTTAAAGGGCTTGCTGATTCTGTCGAAGCATTTTTCTTCAAGTAATTAGTTGTTGTCACCTTTTTTTTATTCGGATAATCGTAATGGTGTATAATATTTTCGCTCTCAATTTCTTTTTCGGAAGAAATAAAATAAGTTGGAAATTTACGTTCACACAATTCAACCAAATGCGATGTGTTGCTGCTATTATAACCACCAACCACTATTGCAAGATCAGCATCCGTATCCAATAGGCCATAAGTAGCATCCTGATTCTCGTTTGTAGCATAACAAAGTGTATCATGCGTTTCTGAATAATGTTCTTTTATTTTTTCCTGGCCGAATTTTTGTATCAGAACATTTTTAAAATACTCCGCTATCTCTGCAGTTTCTGTAGCCAGCATAGTGGTTTGATTAATAACACCGATTTTTTTTAAGTGCTCATTAATTTTAAAACCATCAGTAAATTTTCCTTTAAACTCTTCTTCAAATTGTTGTTGTGTTCTATTACCTAAAATATATTCAGCTAAACGTTTTGATTCGCTCATATCCCTTAATACAACAACCGCTTTACTATCTACTGCACTACGCGAAAAAGTAGAACGCGTTTCTTCGTGATTATATTTACCATGAATAATTATAGTATGTTCTGTTTTCCCAATTTGTTCTGATTTTTTCCAAACACGTTCAACAAAAGGACAAGTAGTATTATAAGCTTCTGTTTTGATCCCTTTTTCTTCTAATAATTTAAGTAATGGTAATGGAGCGCCAAAAGCAGGGATCATAACAATATCCTCTGTGGTTAAAGTATCAAACGGAATTAGTTGTTCTCCCAAAGTATCCTGCAAAAAAAGAACGCCTCTTTCAATAAGATCTTTATTGACAGCAGGGTTATGGATCATTTCGCTTAACAGATAAATTTTCTTTCCGGGATTTTCATCCAGCGCTTTAAAAGCTATTTCGATCGCATTCTCCACGCCAAAACAAAAACCAAAATGACGGGCAATATAATATTGCACCGGGCCAAAATTTAAAACTGTTGGACTGTTGTCTTTTTTTCGCGGGTCCTGCACCTTACGAAATTGTTTTACTTTTGATATGATAGGGCTCCTGTAAAATTCAGGAACATTAAAGGTTTTCATTTAATACAAAGTTAATCTTTTTTATTTCGCGGATGAAAACTTAAAATGTTATCCCGCAAAAATTGCCTGTCTAAATGTGTGTATATTTCGGTAGTGGTTATACTTTCGTGACCCAGCATTTCCTGTACAGCTCTAAGGTCAGCGCCGCCTTCTACCAAATGTGTGGCAAATGAATGCCTAAAACTATGAGGGCTAAGAACCTTTTTAATACCCGCTTTTTGGGCAAGGTCCTTAATAATATAAAACACCATTACCCTCGAAAGCATCGCCCCTCTCCTGTTTAAG
>JBDSFC010000616.1:0-3245 GCA_039919745.1 Bacteroidia bacterium
ACCCAAACAACATACGCTGGCGTATAGATATATTGCACCATTGGCCAAGGATAAACATTTACATAAACGTTTGGATCATTATTATAATAAACGGTATTTGAATTATTATTGTTGTTTTTGTTATTAAAGTTCTCGTTATCGTTTTTACTTTTATAAACATCATCTGTTTGGGTATCTGATTTTATTTTTTCTGTTGAAACTGTTTTTTCTTCTTTTGGCTCAACAATATAATCTTTGCCATATAATTCTTCATCACCAACAATTTGTATATGCGTATTACCATCTTTTGCTTTTTCAATTTCAATAACGGCTACGTCCTGTTTCTCATTTTTAGCAACCTCAACCTGTAATACCATAGTATGTGCATCTCCATCTTTATTGTCGATCACTTTTACGTAATCTACTTCTCCATCTCCGTTTAAGTCGAGGTTATTTACTTCATTATCATTTTTATTTATCGCTTTCTCAAACTCTTCTGGAGTAGATGATTTTTTAAATAATTCTAATGCACCCGGCAAGTCAAAATTATCTCCGGGTAAACCAAGAGAATCCGTTTTGCTTTGAGCAAATGCAGATGTTGTAACTATTAAGCAAACTAATAGAATTATTTTTTTGAACGTTTTCATAATCTGGCTTTATTGATAGATTACCAAGATAGCCTCAAGTTTAATGCCAACTCAAAGCTTTTAACAAAAAATAAGTATTAAAGCGGTTTAGATATTAATTAAAAAGGAATTTTCTTCTTTACAAGATAATTGAAACGCCAGGATAGGCCCACAGCAACAAAAATTAATGATACCAATAAAGCTATCCAAATGCCTACTGTTTCCATTTTAAATGTAAATGCCAGCAAATAAGCCAATGGTAAAGCAATTACCCAATACCCAATTAGTGTAATAATAGTTGGATATTTTACGTCTTCCAAACCTCTTAAAGCACCGATAGCTGTAACCTGTATACCATCAAATAATTGAAACATAGCAGCAATGATCAATAATTTTGAAGCAAGATCAATAATTTCTTTTTCATCACTAAAACCCAGTGGCAAAATAGTGCTAAACGCTAAAAACAATAAACCAAAAGCCCCCATTACTAATATAACAAGCTTAAGAGAAGTAAAGCCTGCGGCTTTTATCTCTGCCCAATTTTGTTGCGCGTTAAAAACACTTACACGAATGGTTGTTGCACTGCTTATACCGCTTGCAAACATGTACGTAAAAGCAGCAATACTCAAAGCAATGCCATGTGAATCAATTTGTTCTTTACCAAATGTACCGGCCATTAAACCTGCAATAGCAAAGGCTGCTACCTCAAAAGTAAATTGAGCGCCTGAGTTTAATCCTATCCGCGCAAGATCTTTTAATTCTTCCCAATTAATTTTAGTTTGTTTATACACTGCTTTAATTTCTTTTGTAACAGGCGATTTAAAAATTAATACCAGGAAAGATACTCCCATAAACAACCTTGCAATAAAAGAGGCCCAGGCAGAACCTAAATAACCAAGTTCAGGAAAACCAAACTTGCCATAAATTAAAACATAATTTAAAATAATATTAATAAGATTTCCAACCACACTTATGATCAAAGCCATGCGTGTATTGGCGAGGCCTTCGCAGTATTGTTTGCAGCTAAAAAATAAAGAAACAGGAAGCATGGAAAAAATAAGCACATCAAAAAATGGTACTGCCAGCTCAACTACCTCGGCAGGTTGTTGCATGTATTTTAAAACACCAGAGGATAAAAATAAGATCGTAAAACAAATAATAGCAACAGAAAAATTAAGCAGTAATGAATTTTTAAACAGCGATGCCTTTTTTACAAGATCGTTATTCTGATGCGCGTCTGTTACCAAAGGTGTTGTTGCATAACTTACGCCAATACCAAACACTAACAACAATATATATAAATTATTTGACAGGATACAGGCCGCTTGCTCTGCCGGACCGATCTTTCCTAAAAAAATAGTATCCACCATACCTGTAATGATGTGACCAACCTGCGTAATAATAAGCGGCCAGGCCAGGTGAATGGTTTCTTTAGTGTGTTTATTTTGAAAGAATGCTTTGATCATTGGGGATGCAAAGATAAGAGAATCGTGATAGTTAATACTATATGATTCAAAAAATGTAAACCCAAACGCAGCCCTGACCCTTACGTTTGGCTACCAATAAGTATAGTGACGAAATTGAGCTATTTAAAGCGAAAGAAAGCATGGCTAAAAGCTTATTCTTAATGGGTAGTAAGCATCGAAGGTTATTGATCACAAAAATAACTTATACTCATGTATTAAATTCAATAATTATTTTATTTTTTAATTATTTTTCCATCTTCCATTTCAATAATCCGATGGGTCTTAGCAGCAAACTCATTATCGTGAGTAACAATTAACAAGGCTTGATGATATACTTCTGCTAATTCTTTAAAAATATTAAACACCATGTCTCCATTTTTTTTATCAAGATTTCCCGTTGGTTCATCTCCCATTATGATAAGTGGCTCATTAATTAAAGCCCTTGCTATTGCCACACGCTGCTTTTCGCCTCCTGAAAGTTGATTTGGCTTTTTTAAGGCTTCTTTTTCTATACCCAATATTTTTAATTTTTCGTAGGCTTTATGTTCAATTTCTTTAACTGCAAATTTTCCCAACTTTTCGCCTGGTAACATCACATTACGCAATACAGTAAATTCGTTTAATAAATAATGAAACTGAAATACAAATCCTATTTTTTCATTTCGAACTTGAGCCAATTCTGCTTCCATCTTTTTAACCATACTAACACCATCAATCTTTAGATCACCTTCAAAATTAGTATCCATTGTTGATAAAATATACAATAAGGTAGATTTCCCACAACCTGATTTGCCAATGATAGAAGCAAATTCGCCCCTTGAAAGAGAAAACTCAACATCTTTTAATACTTGAACTTTTATTGGGTCGTAAAAATATTTGGTAATATGAATAGCTTCTAATACGGTATTTTTGACTGCCTTTTCTTTTGTTGTTTCAACATTATTCTTTTTATCCTTCATATTTATTTCCCTCTAATAATAATTACAGGATCAACCTTACTGGCTTTGCGTGCAGGAAAAAAGCCTGCAAAATATGTTGTTACAATAGAGAAGACACCACCAATAATATAGAAAACAGGGTTGTAATTTATTGGATAGGTTTTAATAGTTGGCAACGATGCTGTTTTAAAAGGTATTTGATCGATAATTGCAGATAAACCAAAGCCAAATAATAG
>JBDSFC010000623.1:0-3285 GCA_039919745.1 Bacteroidia bacterium
TTTTTGCAATATCAGATCCGGTGAGTTTAAACGGAAGTATTAGCGGTGGTACTGCACCTTATAGTTATAGTTGGACCCCAAATAATTATTTTGTCAGCACATATACAAACACAACTCAAAATACGCAGGTCAATCCACCAATTTCTCTTACCTATACTTTAAAAGTTACAGATTTTTATAGCTGTGTTGCAACAACAACTATTACGCTTATAGCAAAACCTTATGCGCCATTGAATAAAACTCCTGATGGCGAATATTATAATTTGTTTAATAATAAAATGTTGTTCGAGTTTGACGGGCAATATGCACAAACCGGATTGGTGTATAGAGTATACGACAAAGCAAACGTAATGATGGCTTCAAGCTCTGCAACAAATATTGCAAATAGTTTAGTTGTTAACTCAGGCGATAACAGATATTATTTAGATGTATCATCCGGCGCTTTTACCGCAGGATATTATCTTTTGGAAGTTGTTAATGAGAAAAAAGAAAAATTATACTTAAGATTTAAAAAATAATTATGCTAAAAAATATAATAATAGGGATTGCACTCATTACAGGAATTACCGGACTTGTTCTTTCACTTAACCATCCTGTAACCGAAGTTGTATATGTGGATATGGGAAAACTGTATGATGGTTTTGCATTATCAAAAGAATTAAATACTGATCTGGAAAAAATTATTAAAGCACGAAAAACAATATCAGATTCTTTATACGAAGATCTAAGATCTCAAACCCAGGAATTGAAATCTAAAGAAAAAAAAACTGTTGAGGATATTCAGGGATTGGCAAAACTGGAAGAAGAATATTATTATAAGCAACAACAATTCGAAAAAGATAACCATTCTACATCTACAGAATATCTTGCTAAAATATGGAATCAGTTAAATCAATACATGCAAGATTATGGGGCAAGTAAAAAATACACATTCATACTTGGCGCTAACGGACAAGGCAATATTATGTATGGGGAAAAATCAAAAAATATTACCGACGAGGTAATAATATATGTTAATAACCGCTACAACGACAAAATAAAATAAGATGTTCAAAAGATCACTATTACTTTTTTTATTGACGGGCATTATTTGTGCCTGTTCAAAAAAAAGTGCGATGTCAAAAGATGAATATGTGGCTTATTTGAATTCAACTGAAGGGGGATTAATAAACAGTAAAGAGTTTAATGGGAAATTATTTAAAGTTAAACTTCAAACACCTGAAATTATTTTTCTTTCTAATTATGAGGATTCAATACTTGATGAGGAAAAATTAAAAAAAGGACTACCCGGATTTAATGATAAGGTAAATTTTATCATCATCCTTGAAGATGTACCCGGAAATAATGAAGTTAAGCAAGCGGTTGTGAATAAAGATTCCTACAGCAAAATATTATCATATGGTAATACCGAAATGAAAAATGATTTTAAACTGATCCAGGGAAATGATACAAATTATTGCTCACTTGCATTAATTGAACCTGCCAACTCTTTACAACCAGTTATCAGGATTGCTATTAGCTTCTCAGGCCTTAACGCTTTAAATAAGAACAATCTCACACTTATATACAACGATAGAATATTTGAACAAGGTCCCGTAAAATTTAATTATACTAAAACAGTTTTTGAAAATATTCCCGCGCTTAAATTATAACTTATGAAGAAAAAGATTTTAAGACAACTTGCTTTTTTTATGGCTTTAAACATTTTGTTTGAAGTTGTTTCACCAACCATGGCGTTGGCATTAACAAGCGGCTCAGTACAACCAGATTTTTTGGGTTTTGAACCAGCTAATTCATCAGAAATGATCGACCTGTTTACCGGGGATTTTAAATATAATATTCCTTTAATGGATGTGGATGGATACCCTTTAAACATTGCTTATCATGCCGGGCAAAATATGGAAAGTGAAGCGAGCTGGGTAGGTCATGGTTGGAGTTTAAATCCAGGAGTAATAAATAGAAACATGAAAGGTTTGCCTGACGATTTTAATGGGGAGCAACAAAGTACATATACAAGTATTAAACCACATGCATCTATGGGTGCTGGCTTTCAGCATTCAGCTTTTTTAGGGGCGAACGTGGATTTTGAAAATGTTGGAATTGGCAGTCATATTAGTGCATCAGGAGCAATTATTATGACCTATAATAATTACAAAGGTTATGGTTTGGAAGTAGAACTGGACGGACAGAATACAATATCTGCAAAAGCAGGAGTTTTTAATGTCTCGCGTACTGATGGTGTTGGAATGAAAATTTCATCCCAGGATGGAGGAACACTAAGTGAAAACTATTCGAACGGCGTTGGCGTAAGTTTCGGTTTTGGCGCTGTTGGTAGTGGTAATGTTAGTGCCTCGATGGGAGAAGGCACAAGCATTAATACGAGGACAGGAGCTATATATAAAAGTGCGAGCCAGGGATTAAGTTCTTCAGTAAGTATTTATGGTTCAAGCTTTAGTAGCGGTATTGGTGTGTCACATACTATACCAACTGGTCACGTTGCGTACACACCAAGTATTGGCAATGATTATATTGGAAAGGGCTTTAGCCTGAGTGTTAAGGCAGGTTTGTGGGGTGCAACCAAATTATTTATTGATTTTGTTCCGTTATCGCAAGGGTCTTTAAGTGGAGGTATACTTGCTGGTTTTAAAGGTTATTATAATTTAAACAGTATTGCTACCAAAAGTAGAACAACGGCCAGCTATGGGTATTTATATTCTGAGAATGCGCCGGAAGATGCTTTAATGGATTTTAATCGTTTTCGTGATGGTTCAATTTTAGATGAAACTCCAAACATTAATTTAACTGCTGCCAATTATGACGTATTTTCTGCAAGTGCACAAGGTATGGGCCTTGCATTTAGGCCATTCAGAAGCGATATGGGTGTTTATCACGATAATGTTGGCCATACTAAAAACATAACCCTTCCAATCGAAACAGAGCTTGGAGGTATTTTTATCGTGCATGCTCTTTTAAATACATCAATTGTTACTAATGTGGGTAAAAGTGGGTTATGGAATACAATGATCAACAACTCTCTTGCTTTTAACAATAAAGATATACGGCAAACCGCGAACCGTTTTTATGAAAAATATTATTTTAAACAGTTAGGCGAGATCGCAGGACGTGATGGTGCTGCTGATGGAGGCATGGGGGGAGAAAGTTTAGTAGCTCCATATCTTCAAAAGGTTGGAAATGAGTTCCAGGCATTATCAATGGTTTCAGGCGCTAACAGAACAAAACGGGATATTCGTAACAATTATATTCAATCGCTTACGGCAGACCAGG
>JBDSFC010000624.1:0-6720 GCA_039919745.1 Bacteroidia bacterium
CGTTGCGATAAAAAAGATACCAATACAATTGGTTACCAAACCATTAGTGCCATTGTTCAATATGATGAGAATCAAATTATGGTAGGTACCAGGCACGGTTTAAACCTTTTTAATTATAACACTAATACCTTTAAAAGAGTAAAGCTCGACACAACTGTATCTAATTATTCTAAACGTTACAACATTCAATGCGTTAAAGAAAACAGTCTTGGTCAAAAAATTGTTGGAACGAGCGATGGTGTTTTTAAATATGATGCCGCAAAAAATACGTTAGAACCTTTTTTTAACGGTAAACAAAATTTGTTTGAAGGTTACGTTATTCAAAGCATGTGTTTTGACAGGGTTGGAAATTTGTGGGCCGGGGTAAAAAAAGTTGACAACGGAAAAATTGTTACCGGTGTTTTCAGGTACAGTGAGGTCGGAAAAAAGATTGATGAGATAAAGATCTTACAGGGAATTAATTCAGAACATATTGGAATTTCTGAAGATTATTTGGGAAACATTTGGGTGGCTGTAGATGATGGTTTGGTGAGTATTAATCCTTCCAGTTACACACAGAATTATTATCCCGCACCTGAAGGATTTTATTCCAATATCTCTTATTATCACAGCAAGGATAATATGATCTGGCAATGTTATTGGAGTTTTGGTTTAACTTCTTTTGATATTGATAAAAAAGAATTTAAAGTTTATAAAGTTGATTCTGAAAATCCAAAATCTTTAATGAGCAATAAATGCTGGAGCTTATTTAAAGATGATAATGATATTTTGTGGGTTGGTACTGATGTTGGTTTGCAGAAATTAACAAGCAGTCGTCCGAGTGTTGAGGTGGTAAAAAGAAATTTTCAAAACACTGAAAATTCATTTTTAAGTAACCGTATCTCAGCCATATTAGCGAGTGAATATCATAACAATATTATTTTAGCGGGAATTGATGGTGAGGGTTTTTCAATTTACAACCGCATTACAAAAATCGCGCAAAATTATGGCCCAAATGCAACCAATAAAATTGATGAGCGTTTTGTAAATCATTTTTATGAAGATGAAAAAGGTGATGTGTATGCCGCTGGAGGAAATAATCTTAACAAGATATCATTTACCGAAAAAGGTGTTGTGGTTAAAAGTTATTTTAAAACACAGGAACATTACGCCTACAGGGTCGAAAAAGATCCAATCAATCCTGAAGTTTTATATATAGGCGGGATAGGGGAAATAATTGTTTTTAATAAAACTACCGAATCATTTAATTTTATAAAAGAACCTGCGGGAATCACAAGCTCATTTATCTCGAGTTTCGTTTTTAAGAATAAAGTTTATTTCACGCACATAAATGGTGTTTTAAGAATAGATCCTGAAACATTGGAAATGGATGATCTTAGATTACCGGATGTTGGAAATATAAACACGTCGGTTGTTTTAAATGATTCTACTATTTTATTATCGTCGCAATACATGGGACTGGTAAAATTATTTCCACGTTCAAGAAGATTTGAAACGGTGTTTAAAGGAAAATCAGATTTTTTTCCTGAGATCTCAGACCTGCTTTTATACAAGGATATTGTTTGGATGGCGAGTCCGACGGGTTTATTAAAACATAATTTCCGCACGAACGAAACCTCTGAGATTACTATTGAGGATGGTTTACCAACAGAGATCATTCACCGCCTGGATATTTTGGATGGTTATTTATTTATTGCATCGCAGGAAGGTTTGGTTATGTTTAATCCTGATTACCAGGCATCGCATTTTAATATGCCAAAGGTAGAGATCACTTCTGTGCAGGGTGTTAGTGAGCCATTTAGTATAAATGCTTTTTTAAATGGTGATGAAATTTCATTAACCGAAAAACAAAACTCTTTTAAAATTAATTTTACGCTATTGGATTTTAATTTACCTGAAAAAAATTCATTTAAATACAGGTTGCTTCCAATTGAAAAAGAATGGCAAACATTATATAACGAGCATTCAGTTACATTTAATGCATTAGCGGCAGGATCATACAGTTTTGAATTAAAGGGCGCTAATGCCGATCAAAACTGGAGTGGTGAGCCTATTGTTTTAAGAATTGTTATTGTGCCACCATTTTATAAAGCAAAATGGTTTCAGTTTTTAATTTTTGCCATAATTTTATTCGCAGTTATTTTAATTATTTATTTTAGGATACGGATAGATAAAAAGAAACAGATCTTACTTGAAAAGATCATTAAAGAAAGAACAGCTGAAATTCAAACCCAACGTTTAGAATTGCTCGACAGTATAAATTACGCGCGACGGATCCAAAAAGCACTCTTTGTTGGCGAAGATGTTTTAAACTTCTGCCTCCCACATAGTTTTATTTATAATAAACCAAAAGATAAATTAAGCGGCGATTTTTATTGGATAGGGAAGCATAAAGACATGCTTATTGTTTTTGTGGGAGATTGCACAGGACATGGCGTTCCGGGGGCGATGTTAAGTGTTGTTGGTACTTCTATCTTAAGTAAAATTGTACACGAGGAAGGTTTGTATTTACCGGGCGAGATCTTAACGCGTTTAAATTATTTATTCTTTAAACAACTAAATCTAAAAGAAGATTACACGCGTGATGGTATGGATGCAAGTATTGTTACTATTAATCTTGTAAACAAGAACGTGTATTTTTCTGCTGCCAATAACGATTCTGTTTATTTTGAAAAAGAAAATATCGTTGAATTAAAATCGAAACGTGGATCGATAGGCTCTTCTCAAAACAGTGAGTTTTCTACTATCACTGTTTCCAATAGTGAAGGCCGTTTCTTTTATTTATACAGCGATGGTGTAAAAGATCAGTTTGGCGGACCAAAGCAGAAAAAACTATCATCTAAACGTTTTAAAGAAATCTTGGGCGAAATATCTCATCTGCCAATTGCCGAACAAAAAGACACTTTACATCAAGCC
Organism: Bacteroidia bacterium; assembly: GCA_039919745.1. Taxonomy (GTDB): domain Bacteria; phylum Bacteroidota; class Bacteroidia; order B-17B0; family Aurantibacillaceae; genus Aurantibacillus. The sequence continues at coordinate 2,917 of JBDSFC010000624.1, forward strand.
ATACAGAGCTGGAAAGGTGATTATCCGCAAACGGATGACATGATGGTAATAGGAATTAAACTTTAACATCCTAAATCATTTGCCACAGATTTCGCGGATGGCATAAACATGTTTTTATTAAGCCACCAGTAAATTAAGCACAATAAAATAAATCTGCGTTATCTGTGAAATCTGCCGCTAAAAATGCTGCGTTATTAATCAACCTTACTGGTAGGATTCGCTAAATTTTTTGTGCCGGTAATATCCATTTTTATACTCCCAATTAAAATATCAGCTTTAACACGCATTGGTAAATGATTATCGTCATCACTGATCCAAACATTAAGATCTTCCTCTTTTTTAAACACACGACCTTTTTGAACAATAGGCCTGAACTTTAAACACCGAAACTCTCCAATATCCGTATCAATAGTTTCTTTACCCATAAATTTAATTTTAAGCGGCCAGATCTCTTTATCCACAAAACAGGTAAGGCTAAAAAGATCACCAGGTTTGGCATGGCTCAGGTCCATGTTCCTCGCGGAATAAAAGGCACTTACCATATCTTGTATTCCCGCAGGAATATCAAACTTTTCATTATTACCAATATCTACTTTTTTTGTGTAATGATTAAAAGCATAATCCTGGCTGAATTTATAACCGCCTTCATCTACACGACGTACAAATAACCATGGCAACATGGCATCTTTATCCATATATGTTTCGTAACGGTCACGCACTTTAAAAAACCAATCCGTACTTCCAATGGTATAACCGCTTCCCACAATGTGATATACTTTTCTACCACTTACTTCTATGAGATCCGGCTTAACTTCTAAAATAGCAACACCGGCATTAAGTAATCCATAATGTAAACGATAAGTCAAGACTTCACCTTGTTTAAAAGCTTTGTTTACAGTAGATGGTAATTGATCTGTTGTGCCAACTTGCGTAGGTATGTTTTGTGAAATTATAGATGCCTTGTCTGTTTTTTGTCCGGCAGAAAATAAAGCAATAACAGCCAGTACACTAAAAGCCTTTATTGAAATATGTTTTAAGTTTTGCATAACAGTTATAGTCCAAAAGGCGTGCCAAAGAAACGCTGACCGCCTTGCTAAAATTTGTTAATTAAAGATACTAATTCTTTTCGTTTTTCAAAAAGCTCATTGTAAAGCGTTTTGTTTTTTATGATGCGGTATATGCCCATAGTTTTTTTTGTGAAGGGATAATAATATAATCCGATCCATGAGCACGAAATAATTGAAGCTGTAAGAATTATTGGTGTAATAACCGTTTCAGAAAGCGAATAAGTTATTGTAAACCATAAAATATAGTTGATCATAAAAAAGATCATTCCAAAAGCAATAGCAAAAGACGAATAAAACTCTTTGTTCTTTACCAGTTTACCAGTTAACTTTTCTGTGATCTTGTAAGGAATATAATTACCAGCCAATGCCACTAAAAATGCAGGAAATCCAAGAATAAATAACAAGGTCCTTAAAAATAAATGTAGCGGGGTGATTTTATATTTTTGGCGCGGACTAAAAAGCCAATCCCTCAAATTGTTTTTTTTAAGCGTATCAAAATAAACTTTTGCTTTGGTTTTAAATTCCGCAAGCATCTCCGGATGTTTTGTTTCTGCGTGATTTACTTTTTCGGTAAGCTCTTTTAAAACAATAAAATCATTGTGCAGATCTCTGAATGTTAAGCCTAATTCTTTTAATCGGTCTTTTTTACAAATGATCTCAACCTGTAAAACAGTTTGATCGTTTTCGGGATTATTAATATGCGTTACCAGTTCTTTCATTTTTGGCGTTAGCATTTGCAAAAAATTATTATTGGCTTTTGCTGGATTTTCCTTGTAATCGGCAATAAGATCTTTTACGGGAATAGGATCGCCAACGTTGTAAAAAACATTACTACGAAACTTGTTGGGTTGGCTATAATTAATTCCAACCGGTACAACGGTCAAATTATTATTTTCACCCAAATACTCGTATGCACCAAAAATCATGCGGCTAACGCCTTTTTTTAGGGGTCTTAGGCGCCTTTCCTGAACGCATAGCCCCTCGGCAAAAACAATAATTTTAGAATTCTTTTTTAAAAGTGCATTAACCATGCTGTAAGCCTCATCATTTTTCTTTAAGCCTTCGCGGCCACCATCCTGTATCCTAAAAATGGGTACAATGCCCAGTCTGCTTAAGAACCAGGCCGCAAAACCGGGTTTAAAAGCATCGCCCCTGGCAAGGTATTTTACTTTAACCGGGAAGCTAAGGTGTGTAATTAGAATAGGATCGGTAAAAGCATTTGGGTGATTCATGGCAATTATAACCGGACCCTTGACCTGAATATTTTTAATATTCCTGCCCTGAATTCTTTTATAGAAAACAGGTAGAACAAAACTTATCCAATATCTTAAAATGTGCCAGATCATCTACAAAAATATTGCCTAAAAATACTCTAATTTTCGACACTAAATTCTTAATATGTTGTTAGTAAAATTAACACATTTATGTAGCCGCAAATCCGCATTTTTTCAGTATATTTAAAGGATAATTAAAAAATAATTCAGGAAGATATTTATGTCAGAAGTTACAACAGAAAAAGGGAATTACGGAGCCGATAATATTCAGGTTTTAGAAGGGTTAGAAGCAGTTAGAAAACGTCCGTCGATGTATATCGGCGATACCGGTTTTAGAGGTTTGCATCATTTAGTTTATGAGGTGGTAGATAATTCCATTGATGAGGCTTTGGCCGGTCATTGTAAAAATATTATAGTAAATATTCTTGAAAACAATTCAATTCGCGTAAAAGACGATGGGCGTGGTATACCTACCGGCATACATCCAAAAATGGGTATAAGCGCATTAGAAGTTGTAATGACCGTTTTACATGCAGGTGGAAAATTTGATAAAGACACTTATAAAGTTTCAGGGGGATTACACGGAGTAGGTGTGAGTTGCGTAAATGCACTTTCGTCGCTTATGATAACCGAAGTGCACCGCGATGGAAAAATTACCAAACAAGAATTTAGCGAAGGAAAACCATTGTATGCAGCCAAAGAAATTGGTGATACTACCTACCGTGGTACTATTCAAACCTTCACTCCGGATCTAACTATTTTTACAGTTCACGAATACAATTACACAACATTAGCTAATCGTATGCGCGAATTATCTTTTTTAAATAAAGGTGTCAGCATTACATTAATTGATGAACGTCATAAAGAAGAAAGCGGAGAATTTTTATCTGAAGTGTTTTATAGTCAGGGCGGCTTACGCGAATTTGTCATGTATTTAGATGACGCGAAAGAAAAAATCATTGAAGAACCAATTTATATGGAGAACGACAAAGGTGCAATACCTGTTGAAGTTGCCATGATGTACAATAACTCATACAGCGAGAACATTCAGAGTTATGTAAATAATATTAATACACACGAAGGTGGAACTCACTTAGCAGGTTTTAGAAGAGGCTTAACCCGTACTTTAAAATCGTATGCAGATAAGAACGGTCTATTGAAAAATGTAAAATTCGAAATTAGTGGAGACGATTTTCGTGAAGGATTAACTGCTGTAATTTCGGTTAAAGTTCAGGAGCCGCAATTTGAAGGACAAACAAAAGGAAAATTAGGAAATAATGAAGCTATTGGCGCGGTTGATCAGGCTATTAGCGAAGCGTTAAATAATTATTTGGAAGAACATCCAAAACAAGCGCGTACAATTGTAGATAAAGTTATTTTAGCTGCAACTGCTCGTCACGCTGCCCGTAAGGCTCGCGAGATGGTGCAGCGTAAAAGTGTAATGAATGGTTCGGGCTTACCGG
>JBDSFC010000625.1:0-2682 GCA_039919745.1 Bacteroidia bacterium
CACTCTCTTTTCTCATTAACAAAAAAAACTTTGAACGTACATTATTAAAAGAAGAGAATTTTGATAAAAAATTATTCTATAAAATTCAGAATTTAGGAAATATTAAAATGCTCTATATACCAAAACCAAAATAAACCGTCATTGCGAAGGAGGTATGACTGAAGCAATCTGTACTTAAGATCGCTTCGCTACCGCTCGCAATGACGAATATATTAAATGAAAAATAACTGTCTTGTTATATTAGGCCCTACCGCCGCCGGCAAAACAAAGCTTGCTTGCGAATTGGCTTATTACTTAAATGGCGAGATCATTTCTGCCGATTCGCGACAAGTATATAAACAATTGAACATTGGCACAGGAAAAGACCTGGAAGAATATACCGTTAATGGTAAAAAAATAAATTATCATTTAATTGATATTGTTGGGCCAGGTGAACAATTTTATTTACACGATTTTGTGCGTGAATTAAAGATAGCGTTTGATAAAATTACTTCGCAAAATAAACTTCCAATTATTTGTGGTGGTACAGGCTTATACTTAGATGCATTAAAAAAAGATTTTTCTTTTACCCAAATAAAAGAAAATGAATTTTTAAGAAATGAATTAGAACAATTATCAAAAGAAATCCTTCAAAAAAAATTAAGCGATTACAAGAACGAGAATTTAAATGCGGTAGATCTTAATTCTAAAAAAAGAATAATTCGCGCAATTGAGATTGCAGAGCATTTAAAAAATAGCAAAATAGAATTTGTAAAGACAGAATTGCCATACCAACCTTTTTATATCGGCATAAAAACAGATGCTTTTCAAAGAAAAGAATTGATTTACAAACGCCTGATCGCGCGGTTGGATAATGGTTTGATAAAAGAAGTGGAAACACTTTTACAGAATGGGATCTCCCACGAACGATTACAGTTTTTAGGTCTTGAGTACAAGTTCTTATCTTACTTTCTTCAGAATAAAATTTCAAAAGAAGAATTGCTCTTACAATTAAGCACTGCCATTAATCAATTTTCAAAAAGGCAAATGACATGGTTTCGTAAAATGGAAAAAGAAGGCGCAAATATTCATTGGATAGAAAAAGGAATTAATGCAGAAATATTAGCGAACGAATTGAAAAATTATTTTTAAGCAACTACCTATTCCCCCTTGGAGAAGGGGGTAGGGGGATTGATGGATTGAGATTGCCCGCCCCGGATGAATAATCCGTTCGGACGGGCTTCGTACTGCGTCCTCGCAATGACGAATTACTGAGCTACTTCCTGCTCTTTACTTTTTTCTTCGGTTTTAGTATCTACAACAACAATTCTATTGCCATCAATTTTTAATTGATAGGTTTTATTTGTGATATCAATACCCGGAACATCTGAATCATCCCCAATACTTATTTGATCGACCCTGATCTTGCCGTCAGCTTCTATTATTGCAGTGATCTGATCATTGCCACTCGATGGCGGATCGCCACCTCCTGAAATTTCAGCGATCGTAAAGTGTGTGGTTTCTTTTTCGCCATTCACAAAAGTTGCTATGATCTTAGTTCCCGAAAAATATGGACAAGCTTCATAACTACTTACTTCTATGCCCCAGATAAATAATTTATTGTTGTTACCCATGTCCAGCAAACCCAATTTAAACGCAATGCATTTTTTGGTCATACCAATATCCAAATGCTCTACATAATTTTTGTATTTACCAACCTGTTTTAATGAATCAATTTCGCAAAAAGTATTCAGATCATAACTTAATCCATCACCTAATTCGCTTTTCAAAAAATTTATTCCAAGGCTACGAACCTGTTGGTAGGTTATTCTATTGGAGCTATCTACTTTTTGGATAAATAATGTATCCATTGTAAAAGGCAAAGGTAATTTTTTAAAATCTTTTTCTTCAAATGGAAAATTTGTCACAATAGTATTTTCTACTATAGCAGTATCCATTGTGGTTAACTGATCGTTTTCCTTGCTTTTTTCTGTTGAACAGGAAATACATATAACAAGTGCAAAAAAGTAAATATAATTTTTCATACGCCTAAGGTAATAAATTTAAATCATCCTATTCCCACTTGGTGAAGGGGCTTAGGGGATTGAATCTTTTAAAACTTCGATCCTTACTTTTGTCAATCCTTTAGTAACAAAGTTTAATTGTTTGGCCGCACGTAATGTGAGATCAATTTTACGTTTTGAGCTTTTAGGTAAACGGTCGTTAATAGTTACAAAAACAATACTATCGTTTTTTAAATTGGTAACCTTAACTTTTGTGCCAAATTTTAAGGTTTTGTGCGCAGCGGTTAAACTATCATGATGAAATCTCTCTCCACTACTACATTTTTTTCCTTCAAATTTTTTGGCGTAAAAGCTGGCAACTCCCGTTTCGGTTTTTGATGAATTAACCTGTGATCTTAGGGTTAAAAAACAGGTAAAACAGGCAAATATGTACAAATACTTCACTTCTCAATTTACAAAAATTTAAGCGGGGCTAAAAGCCAAAAAATCAAATTCATCGAAAAAAAGAACGAAAATTGCCTGCAAGTGCGCGAATTTTCCGGCCTTAAAACACCCGTTAAATCTACAAAAGGTGAATTATTTTAAAATTTATTTGGAAGTATTAAAATTAATGCATTAAATTTGTCGAAGATTAAAACCACCCAATGTGTGTTTTAATTTATTAAGAAGTGGCGAGAGA
>JBDSFC010000017.1:0-3484 GCA_039919745.1 Bacteroidia bacterium
CTTTTGCAAAAGGGGTTCTCTGATAAATTACTAAAGGCAGTGGCTGCCAGTTCAGCTGCATTAGTAGTTTCTATAATTATTGCTATACCTTTGATATTTACAATTAGTGAAACAGGTTTTTTTAGTGGGCCCAGTATTTTTTTATTTATTTTATTCGCAGCAGCTTATTCAAAATTTGATTCAAAATTCACTAAAATGAGTTTTAGTAAAAACGAGATCAAAGTAAATAAAGGTTTATTTCTATTTAGGAATTGGAGAAAACATACTTTACCAGTTTCCAGTATAATAAGCGCGCGGGTTTATAATAATAGCGAAAATGATAATGAATGGGAGATCGTATTTTATAATTCAGAGAACAGTTCATTTTACAAGGAAACCATCCAAACTAATCAACCCATGGATCCGGTATTTGTAAAAGAGCTAATTAGCAATAGAATAGCCTATTATAAATCTTAACTATTTTTATTTGGGCGTTGCCGCAGTACAATAACAGCGTGAGGGATGCGCAGGGCTTGGTGCGTAACAAAGTGAAGCACTGGAGCGAAGCGGACCCCGTAGCAGCCCGACCCGAAGGGACACGCACTAAAAAAAGGCTTTAACTTAGGTCAACTATTTTTTGTAATTTTTTATTTCTACTTTAGCAAATCTAATTTAAACGCAATATGAAATACCAGCCAATTGATAGCACTTTATTTATTGAGAACAGAAATAAATTTAAAAATAATTTAAAACCAAACTCGCTTGCAGTATTTGTAAGTAATGATATAATGCCCACCAATGCAGATGGCAGTATGGGTTTCAGACAAAACAGCGACTTATTCTATTTAACAGGTATTGACCAGGAAGAAACCATTTTGGTTATTTTTCCCGATGTAAAAGATGGTAAGCACAAAGAGATCTTATTTGTAAAAGAAACCAGTGAACTTATTGCCATTTGGGAAGGCGCAAAATTAAACAAGCAGCAAACTACTGCCGTTAGTGGTGTTGAACATGTATATTGGTTTCATGAATTTGATAAAGTAATGAAAGCTTTTTTCTTCCAGGCTGAACATATTTATTTAAATTCAAACGAGCACACACGTAATAGTAATTTAACTGAAACTGGCCAGGATCGTTTTAATAAGATCATACAGGCAAAATATCCTTTGCATAAAGTTGAACGCAGCGCGCCTATCATGCAAAAGATCCGTGCTATTAAAAGCACACAAGAGATCGATCTTATTCAGCAAGCTTGCGATATTACCGAAAAAGGTTTCAGACGTTTATTATCATTTATTAAACCCGGTGTTTGGGAATATGAAATTGAAGCGGAATTAATTCATGAATTTGTGCGTAACCGTTCGCAAGGCTTTGCTTACGGACCAATTGTTGCGAGCGGAAAAAGTGCCTGTGTATTACATTACGTTGAGAACAACCAACAGTGTAAGGATGGTGATGTTATTTTACTGGATGTTGCTGCTGAGTATGCTAACTATGCAAGCGATCTTACACGTTGTGTACCTGTTAATGGAAAATTCACTAAACGCCAGAAGGAAGTATACAATGCTGTGTTACGTGTACATCGTGGTGCAGCAAAATTATTATTGCCGGGCCAAACATTTGATAAATATAATAAAGCAGTTGGCGATATGATGACGGAAGAATTATTGCAATTAGGTTTAATAAAAACCGAAGATGTAAAAAAACAAAATCCGGCATGGCCAGCTTACAAAAAATATTTTATGCATGGCACATCGCACTTTTTAGGATTAGATGTGCATGATGTTGGATTTTTTACCGAACAAATGCAGGCCGGAATGGTATTTACGGTTGAGCCTGGCATTTATATTCCTGAAGAAGGCTTAGGTATCCGTATCGAAAATAATTTATTGATCACTACTAAAGGTCAATTAGATCTGATGAAGAATATTCCTATAGAAGCAGATGAAATAGAGGCTTTGATGGGGAAAAAATAGTAAGTGAGGGATTTTTTTTGTAAATTTATTTAACTAAAATTATCCCTTATGATCAGGAAAATTTATTTTGTAATCATTGCGGTTTTAGTTTTCAATAAAGATTACTCACAGGATCCTGTATTTACAAATCCATTACAATCACTGGTATATTTAAATCCTTCTTTTGCAGGTAGCAATGGTTTTATCCGCAATCAATTCTCTTATCGCAATCAATGGCCTAATCTTAGTGGAACTTACGTTACTTACTTAAACACCTTTGATGCCTATATAAAACCAATTAAAGGCGGCATCTCCTTTAGCGCCTTGCTTGATGATCAGGCGCATGGTACTTTGGTAACCGATGTTTTAAGCTTGGGCTATGCACAACACATTTCTTTATTAGAAGGGAAATTAAAAATTATTCCTTCACTACAAGGCTCTTTTGGCGTTAAAAAATTAGATAGATCAAAACTGAATTTTGGCGATATGATCGATGCGCGAAGGGGCTTTGTCTGGAACACGCAAACAATACTGCCATCAGAGCGAAGGACTTATTTGGATATTAGTTCAGGCTTGCTGATCAACTATAATAATTTTTATTTTGGCTCATCGGTTTTTCATATTAATCAACCTGATGAAGGATTAATGGGAGTGAGCAAACTGCCTTATCGTTTATCTTTATATTCTTCTTATAATCTTAAAATAAAGGATAAAACGTTATTACATTTTTTTGCACGTTACGAGCGCCAGCAAAAATTTGATTATTTGCATCTGAATGTAAATGCGTTACTTTTTAAACATCTTATTATTGGTGGTGGTTACATGTCTACTAGTGCGATTGATCTTAATGTAGGATACAGGAACAATTTTTTTGTTATTTCTTTAGAATACGATGTAACAACTTCCAAACTTTCCGGAAACACTGCCGGCTCATGGGGATTACAAGCAAGCTTTAATTTGCGTAATAAAGAAAAGCGAAAAGAAATTACCAATTTTGAAAGATGGTAAATAAAAAAGCCACATAATTTTTATGTGGCTTTTTTCAAAAAATTATTTATTAGTCTTCCGCTAAAACAATTATAAAATCATTTTCACTGTAAGTCATTTTTTTAGATTTATCAGGATTGATATTTACACCAAAGTGTTGATCTGAATCTGCATTTAAAGAAGCGATCCTGTAACCAATGGCAGATTCGTTTAACTGTGCTGCGCTTTCAATAACAGTATAAAAATTTACTGCCTGCCCGGGCTTAACATATTTGCTCACCGGTTTTAAATATACTTCAGAACCTTCTGCCTGGAACAAAACATCGTATACTTTTTTAAGATCCTGATTCTCGCTCAACTGACTTAACATTAAACTAATTAAATTGTCGCTTACAATAAAATCGTCTGCTTTAGCAACCACGCCCAGATCGCGATTACGTATATCCAACATTTCTGAAACGATACTAAAATCTTTTCCGGCCTTCTCGCTTAAATTACGTAAGTGTAATAAACAGATCAATGTTTTAGCATCACTTTCCTGCGTATCAATATCCGTGTAACTT
>JBDSFC010000053.1:0-6892 GCA_039919745.1 Bacteroidia bacterium
AGCAACATGCACATTTAACCCTGGTCCAATAGTAAGCAACTCCCCTACATTTAATCCCATAGTCACAACGACTTATTCCGTAACTGGAACAACAACTTCTGGTTGTGTAATGACAAAAACAATTACCATTTATACTTTCACTTCGGGTATTGGTATTTCAGCTTCGCCTTCTAGTATTTGTACAGGTTTTAGTTCAACACTTACAGCAAGCAATGGAGTTTCGGGTTATACTTGGCAACCATCCGGAACAGGTACAACCATTGTGGTTTCACCAACTATTACAACAACGTATACCGTTACAGGTGTTACCAGTAATGGTTGTACTAGAACAAACACTATTACAGTAACGGTCAACAATCCTTCTACTCTTACTATTTCACCTGCTACTTCAAATACTATTTGTCTAAATAGTAGCATTAATTTATCTGCCTCAGGTGCAACTACCTATACATGGCAACCAATGAACACCCCTGGTTCAGGAATTACAGTTAGTCCAACAGTTGCTACCACTTATACTGTTTTTGGGACTAATTCTTTTGGTTGTATTGGTTCAAAAACAGTTACTGTTTTTGTTAATTCATTACCAACTGTAAATTGCAGCACTTCCAATACTACAACCTGTCCTGGTTTAACGGCAACTCTTAGTGCATCAGGAGCAAGTACATATACCTGGCTACCTTCTACAATTTCTTCAACTGTTGCTGTGTCTCCTACTGTAACAACATCTTATACAGTTATTGGGACTAGTGTTTTGGATTGCACAAATAGTTGCATATTGACACAAAGTGTATTTCCAACAACAGTCAATTTTTTTACAATTGTTTCTACTCCATCAGTGATTTGTACACTATTTCCATATAATGTAACGGCTACATTAAGTGTTGTTGGAACACCTAATTATACATGGTTACCATCAGGACCTTCTAATACAATTATTACAACAACGGCACCTGGTATTTTTTCAGCAACAGCTACTTATACAAATGGATGTATCTATACTAAAACCCTTAACCTTGCTGAACCTGGGCCTGATCCGGCTTTAAACTTAATTAAAGTTTGTAATGGTTCAACATTAAATCTCACAAGTTACACCTCACCTTCAGGGGGTACTTATTCTTTAAACGGCGTAGCTTCTTCTAATACGGTAGGGCCATTGTCACCCGGAACTTATACGGTTAATTTTACCTACACAGCAGGTGTTGTTTGTAATCCAAATCTCACGAGCACCTTTGTCGTTTTACCAACAGTTGTTACACCAACAATTTCAACTACGAGCACATTAATTTGTCAAACTATTCCGACTATTACTTTAACTGCTTTACCAAGCACCCAAAGTTATACTTGGTTACCAATGTATTCGACAGGTTATACTGTTGCTGCTTCACCAACAGTAAACACGATCTATACTGTGCAGGTAGGAACTGATGCGCTTGGAAATTGTGGTCAAACATCAACAATTTCAATTATTACAAGCACTGCGCCCTGTAATTGTGTTAATGGATGTAATACAAGCCTATCCGGCAATTTAACAACATCACCTGCAACCAACTCGGTTTATTGTGTAACAAATAATATACAAATAAATGGAACCGTTACTTTTAGTAATAGTGATTTTAGAATTTACCCACTTATGAGTATTACCATATATTCAAATGCTGTGTTAACTATAACTGGTAGCCACTTGTATTCTTGTGATAATATGTGGCAGGGTATTATTGTGCAACAAGGTGGTAAGCTAATTATTAATGATGGAACGAGGTCAAGTTTTATTGAAGACGCATATGTAGCAGTTGATGTTTATACTACTTCAACAACATACACTGCAACTAGTATTTTAAGTGTAGATAACGTAACTTTTAATCGGAATCAGATAGGAATTAGGATAGGTGATTATACCACATCTCAGTCAACTTACCCATTTAGCATTCAAAATTGTTTATTTACAAGTCGTAGCATACCTTTTTCCGCTTTGAGTTATACTAACAATACAACAATCAAAAATAGCGCAAGCGGTAATTCATCCCCTCTGCAAACCCCATATGTAAGTAACAGTCTGTACGCCTCTGCAAATTTAAAAGCGCCATTAGCTACAGATTATCCGAGCAATGGAATTGTTTTAAATTCTGTTGGATATACTATCGCATATGGAAATAATTGGTATGGACTTGCAATTGGTAATTCTACTAATTCAGCTAAGTTTAATTGTTTTGATAATTTAAAAGAAGATATAACAGCTTATAATACCAACGTATTAATTTCAAATAATGTGTTTCAAAACGGTGTTCGCTACGGTCGTGGTTCTTCAGCCGGTGGCAAAGCAATTGTAGCGAATAGTGCGAATGTTGCAAACAACCTTGCGGGTGCAAGAAATAATCAAATAATGATCAATAGTGTCGCTTCAACAACTAATTTAGGAAACTATTTTTATGAAAAAACTGGTTGCGCAGATATCAATGGTTATATTAACATAGAGATAAAAAATAATTATGTTTATTCTTACGCAAATAATTATAATCTTTTTACAACGTTAAATGCTATTGGCGATCATGGTTTTAGTGTTGTAACAAACCGCTATTTAAATATTACTATGCAATACAATAATATTTATAATATTAAAAACGCTATGCTTGTTGGTATTGATAATAGTGGTTATTGGAATGCTTTAGGCTCAAGTAGCACAGGCAGGTTAGTAGGAAATGTTACCTGTAGCTATAATTTAGTAGATCGTCACCCAAGCACACCTTCAAGTGCGGAATTTGTAAATATCGGTTTCAGCCTTGATGATCCTTTTTCAGCAGCAACAACAACTATTGTAGGCTCAAATTCAAACGTAATACAATTTAATCGGATGCAAAACGTACATAATGCTATTGCTGCAAGTAATATTGCCTTTTGCCCTGTATATGCTTATTCAAATACAATTACGATGGTTAATGAACCAAATACTTATTATACTACACCAATTCAAACTGGAATTAATTTTACTCAAATATTGAATACTTCCAAAATAAATAAAAATAATATTAATGGAAGTTCTTCGCCAACATATAGCCCAGGCGTTAAAGCTATAAGTACAAGTGGTAATGCGATAATGTCTGTTCGATGCAACACAACCGCTTATACAGCAAGAGGGCTTGAATTTAATGGTGTGCAAACTATTGATTATTTAGAAGATAACACTATGAGTGATCAAACATACGGCTTTGTATTAGATAATAGCGCTAAATTAACGAGTACTGTAAGTACTTATGTGATGGGTTCAGCATCAAGGCCAACAAATAATGTTTGGTTAAATAGTTGGACGGTAAATACAAAAACGGGTACATTTAATTCATCAAGCGCACAAGACGGTAAATTATATGTTGACTTTACTAGTTCACAACTTGATCCGAATGGAAGCGGTTATACCGATTGGATATACGGCACAACAAATTATTTTCATGCTTCACACGCAGCTAGCACTCTGTTAAATGTCACAACAACGGTAACTCCAAGCTGTAGAATAACAGGTGGTGGTATGGGGCGTATGATGAACGATGGGAATGATAGTAATATAGTAGCGCTTTTAGAACAAACAACTAACGATAGTATTATCTTTGATGAGGTGTCTTCTGAAGCTAATTTTATAAATAAAAATACTGTTTATCGCACGTTAAAAGCAAATATCGACCTTTTAGATAAGTCAAACTCACTTTCTAATTTTTATGCAAGCGTTCAAAATTCTTCATTAAAGAATCTCTCAGATATTGAGGAAGCATTTGCCAATAGTGATCTTAATTCTGCATCAACTTTAATAGATGGATTAAATCCTTCTAACGCTGTCGAAACAAATTACAAGAACTTTTATACTATTTATAAGCATACAAAGGATAGTACTTATAATTTTAATGATAGTACTCTGCTTAGTAATTTAGCAAATGCCTGTCCATATATGAGCGGTGGCGTTGTTTACCAAGCAAGAGCATTTTATAACATCTTGTACACTACTTATAAAGTGTTTTATGATAATTGTAATGAAGTAAGTGCACGAAAAGCCAACAAACCTAAACAAAACATACGTGTGATCTTAAAAACAGAAGTATATCCTAATCCAAATAATGGTAATTATACTATTCGATTTACAAATGTTCTTGAAAAACAAAACATAGAAATTAGTATCTTTGATCTTAGTGGTAAGCTACTGTTTAAAGAAAATAAACTGATTTCAGGTAATGAGATCAATATGAGTAATAATTTTATAAATGGTGCTTACACAGTAAAAATAAAATTACCGGATGGTTCTTACGACCTGCATAAAATTATCATCAGTAAATAATATTTCTATTGCGATAATACAAAAGACGAGAGCTTTACTCTTGTCTTTTGTGTTTTGTATTTTATCTTTCTTAAATTATTCACAGGTTAATTATGTTCAAAATGCAAGCTTTGAGAAAGTTGACTCTTGTGATAATATAAACTTTTATTACCCACCTGAATTTTGGGATACTTTAAGAGCAGGTGGTGGTGGCGGCCCTGAGATATGCTCTCCTTGCATGGTCGATCCGGGATTAAGGACACCAACCAATGGTTATAGAAAATCTTATCAAGTTCCTCGAACAGGAACTAATTATTGTTTTTATACAAATTATGGTTCAAATACCGTAAGTCCATCATACCCTTATGAAAGAGAATATATTCAGAACCAATTAAATAAAAGTTTAACTAACGGAAAAAATTATTGTGTCAAATTTTATGTAAGCCTTATGAATGAAAGTAAATATGCGATTACAGAGTTTGGAGCTTATCTGGATGATGGGAGTATACATACAATATATTATGGTGTTAGTACTGTTGTTCCTCAAATCAAAAGTCCAGTTGGCTTATTCTTAACAGACACTTTAAATTGGACGGAAGTTAAAGGAACTTATGTTGCCAATGGTACTGAAAAATATTTAACGCTTGGTAATTTTAAAACTACCGCTACGACAAATTTCAGTGTTATGATTCCACCAACGTTACCGCCTAATATTCAAAGAAATGTGGCAGACTATTATATTGATGACGTTTCTATTATTGAGATGGATCTACCTGCTTTTGCAGGAAGAGATACAGTTTTAT
Source organism: Bacteroidia bacterium (assembly GCA_039919745.1). Lineage (GTDB taxonomy): Bacteria > Bacteroidota > Bacteroidia > B-17B0 > Aurantibacillaceae > Aurantibacillus. The sequence continues at coordinate 5,098 of JBDSFC010000053.1, forward strand.
GTAGTGGAGATAGTATATTTATAGGTCGCCCACTGGAAATAGGATTAGAATGTACATGGTTTAATAATGCTACTCAAATTGCAACTGGAGGAGGATTTTATGTAAAGCCTACTACTTCGCAATCCTATATTGTTCAGCAAGATGTTTGTGGAATTATTACAAAAGACACCGTTCAAGTTATTGTAAAACCTAATTTCAGTGGTGCGCCAAAAATACAGAGCTCTTATTTGGAATTATGTCCTAATGATACGACCAACCTAACATTAATAAACTTACCATCAATAGGTAATATATATTTATGGCAAAGTAACCTGACTTTAACTAATTATTCAAATAATATTACTAAGGCAAAAATCAGTGGTTCGGTTACAATGGCTGGTAATTATAATATTTACGCTACAGTTCAAAATAATGGGTCAGGATTATATTGCCCTTTTATAGCTAAGGATAGCGTAACTATTAAAATAAGTGACACTTGTTTTAAAGAAGTAATTATCCCAAATATTTTTACGCCAAATGGTGATCAGGTAAATGATGTGTGGCGCATAAAAATGCCACTGGGCGTATTAATTCAAGAAGTAGAAGTTTTTAATCGTTGGGGAATTTTAATATACCAATTAGATAACACTAATTTACAAAACGAAAAATTAAGTGTTATTAATTGGGATGGACATACAAATTCAGGAGAGGTATGTAGTTCGGGAGTGTATTTTTATGTCATAAAGTATAGGGATAGGTTTAAAGAAAAGAAAGTCTTGAAAGGAAATGTGAGTTTGATTAGATGATTTACTTTTAATTTATTATCTTTAGATACGTGAAAAAAATTATGCCATCAATATTTGTTTTAGCTTTTGGTATTGCCAATGGACAGACCAGTTGTAATCCAACAACAGCACCATTACAAGTATATTATCCCAACACTGTCAATTCCCCAACAGTAAATTCTGTTAATGAATATTTGTGTGGCCCAAATACAATTGTATACGACACTTTAGAACAAGGTTGCCATTTTGTTTATGTTAACGCACTTTCAACCTTATTTTTAAAACCAACAATTTCTTGCGCTGCTCAAAGTGAAGTATGGGTAAAAAGTAATAGTACATTAAATGTAGTTCCTGGATCAGCAGGGCTTCTTCAAATATATTTTGAGTCAGGAGCAATTATTAATAATCCTTTTGCAGTAACAATTTATTCTACAATGTGTACTTCAATTAGTTTTCCAACGGTAAATTGTACCTCAACTGGCTTAACTGAAAAAACAAGCCAAAATAATAGTTTTGACGTTTATCCTAATCCAGCAGAAGATAATCTTTCTATAAAAATATTTGGCAACACAGTAAACCAAGCACAAATTATAAATACAATTGGCCAGGTTTTAAAAGAAACAGAAATAATTAATCCTATTAATGATATTGATATTAAAGATTTGCCTAATGGTGTCTATATTCTCAGCTTGAAGGGTCAAAATTCGTCCGTAAATAGCAAGTATTTTATAATCTCAAGGTAACCTTAATTTAAAACAAAAACTCTTTTAAAAAAGAATTTATCTGTTTTTATGCCTATAACTGACCCCATTAATTCAAAAACATCTTCAAAACCCTATATTTGTTAGGATAATACTATTACCTAATCAGAAAAATTACATTTTCACTTAATACCTGACTTAAGAAATTGATACTGTCTCGGAAAATTCAAATCCTAATGACTGACTGGCGAAATTCACTTTAAGACTGAAATACTGAGTTCGATTAGAGTTTTTTTAAAGCTTCAATGTCTTTTAATGGGTAATCAAAAC
>JBDSFC010000065.1:0-6649 GCA_039919745.1 Bacteroidia bacterium
TAAAGAAGTTGATCTTGAATTGGAAAAGCAAAAAGATAATGTTATTCAATTAAATAGTCAGGATTCAAATGACATAGAGATTAAAAACGCCGCTTAAAAATAATAATATGAGAAAAGCTATTTTATATGTGAGGGTTTCAACAGATGAACAAGCCGACAAAGGATATAGCCTGCAACATCAGGAAGAACGATTAAGAAAGTATTGTGAATTGCACAATATTGAAGTAGTTGAACTATATAAAGAAGATCATTCCGCTAAAACTTTTAATAGACCTGAGTTTACTAAATTGCTCATTGCAATAAGAAAACGCAAGGTTAAAGCGGAATTGCTTTTGTTTTTAAAGTGGGATAGATTCTCAAGAAACACAGGAGATGCTTACGGCATGATTAACACACTAAATAAATTAGGTGTTGAACCACAAGCAATAGAACAACCTTTGGATTTAGAAATACCAGAAAATAAAATCATGCTCGCATTCTATCTAGCTGCCCCCGAAGTTGAAAATGACAGACGAGCATTAAATGTTTTTGCAGGAATGAGAAGAGCCAAGCGTGATGGAAGATGGATGGGGCCTGCACCCAAGGGGTATAAAAACCTTTTTGCTGAGGGCAGTAAAAAAATAATTGTCCCTAATGACGAAGCGCCAATTATAAAGTGGGCATTTGAAGAATTACTAAAAGATAATTGTAATAGCGATGATGTTAGAAAAGCCCTTAATGAAAAAGGAATAAAATGCAGTAAGAATAATTTTCTTTACTTAATTAGAAACAAAGTTTATTGTGGTAAAATACAAATTCCGGCTTACAAAGATGAAGAAGCAATAGAAGTAAAGGGTTTACATGAACCGCTTGTTTCCGAAGAATTATTTTCGGACGTGCAAGATGTAATAAATGGGAGAAGACGCAAATTTGCTTTTAAAACTTCTGCAAAAGAAGAACTTCCGTTGAGAGGATATTTTACTTGCCCACGTTGTAATAAAAAATTGACAGGAAGTGCATCGCGAGGAGGAAGCGGCATTAGACATTTTTATTATCACTGTACGAAAGGTTGTCCTGAAAGGGCAAAGGCCAATGATGTGAATGATGCCTATGGAGATTATCTGAAAAAAATTGTTTTTGATATGGAGGTAGATGAATTGTATCAATTAATTACTAAAGAGTTTTTCAAATCAAGTAATGAAAATCACGGGCAAAGTCAGAAAGAAATTCAAGCAGAAATCCAAATAAATAAGGATCGCATAAGTAATGCCCAACAAATGATGTTGGATAGCAAAATTACTCCGGAAGATTACAAAGAAGCAAAAGCTAGATACGAGCCAATAATATTTAAGTTAGAAAGGCAATACCTTTCAACAAACACAATGGAGGCAGAATTCAAGTGCCATCTGAAAATCGGCTTAAACCGCCTTAAAAGACTTGACAGACTTTACTTTGAGGCTACTTTAGATGGTAAGCAAAATATTGTTGGTTCGATATGCAAAGAATATTACCAATTTCGGGAAAATGAAGTTCGAACGACAAAAGAGAGTAAGCTACTTTCACTAATTTCTAGGTTTGACGGGCAACACAGCGGTAAAAAAAAATAAGGCTGATCGTAATTTTAACGATCAGCCCTATATGGTGGACAAGGCAGGGTTCGAACCTACTACCCTTTGATTAACAATCAACCGCTCATCCATATGAGCTTCTCATCCATTTTATTTTTTTGAGCCGACAGCAAGAGTTGAACTTGCGACCCGTTGTTTACAAAACAACCGCTCTGGCCTCTGAGCTATGCCGGCATTTTAAAAAACTCCCACCCAACGTTAAAGCGGGAGTTTTTATTATTTACTTTTTTTGTCAGGAACAAATATTTGTTTTAATTGTCCAACAAGATCAGATCCACCTGACAATGAAATGTTATTGATTTTCTCTGCGATCTTTTCCACGTATTCCATTTCTTTTAATTTGAACAACATTGCGTTGTCTTCCATTAATTTTGCAGTATTCAATAAACTTCTTGTAGAAGCAGTTTCTTCTCTTCTCATAATAGTGTTGGCTTGCGCTTTTTTCTCAGCCACCAAAACCTGGTTCATGATCTCTTTCATATCACCCGGTAAAATGATATCTCTGATACCGCTACCTTTTAACACTACACCCAATGCTTCTACTTTTTCTGAAGCGCTTTCCATGATATAAGTTGAAACGTTTTCTTTTTTCTCAAGTAACTCGTCTAATGTTAACGCACCAACAAATTCTCTTAACGCTAATTGCATTAACACATATAATTGCTTATCGTATTCTTTGTTATTTACTATTGCTTTTACAATATCTTTGATGTTGTATTGCAAATAGAAGTTAACTCTTAATGCAGCTTTATCTTTTGTTAAGATCTCTTGCCCGGCAATTTCCATTTGCATAGTTCTAAGATCGGCTCTTGAAATAACAATAGAAGTGCTGTTCTTCCAGAAGTAATAAGTACCCGGCTCAACAATTTTATTGAATTTACCATCTACATACATTACCGCTTTCTCAAACGCTTCAATAGTAAAAGTTCTTACATATGGTAAAAGCTCTTTTCTTGAGAACAATGATCTGTCAATACCAACATCCATTTCGATCGCGTTTAGATCTACAATTGTAAATTTATAATCGATCAAACCTTTCCAGAAAATATATCTTCCAGGAGTTAAAACATCTTTGAATAAACCATTTTCATATTGCAATGCGATCTCGTTGTTTTTTACTTCAACAATATTAGTCGCGTTTACAAAATCATCGTTCTTCAATAAAATATTCAAATTCACCGGCGCATCAAGTCTTTTAGTCATATCACTTTCAAATACAAGCTCAGATGGCCATAACCAGTATACACCTTCATTTAGCAATTTTATTAAATTGTCATTTTTAAATACCAAACCTTTTTTCCAGGCATTAATTTTTACTCTTTTCATTTTTAATTTTTGTTTTTAATTTGTGAAGTAAAAATTACTTCTACTTCACGGGTTTATATTTATTTTATTTATCATTTTCTTTCTAAAAGAAGAAACAAAACCATTCACCAATTTTAAACGACAGCTTTGCTTAAGTTTATACCTCCAATATTGGTTTGTATAATTTTGCAAATCATAATTAAATTTACAGCCTTATAAAAAGCAGCATTCTTGCATAAACGGTATCTGCATACCGCGGTTTACTACTGATTTGCTTTTTATTATTTCTAATTAAGCAGAACAGATCTGTTTCATTCTTTTTGCAGTTCGTTTTTATAGAAGCAAACTACCTTCTCTTGATGGATTAACAGTCCATTACTCTACCAACTGAGTTACACGATCCTTATTCGTGACAGGAATCGAACCTGCGCTTTTTGTGTTGTTGTTCTGCCACTGAACTATCCTTTACAAAAGGAATGGGAATCGAACCCATGACCCACAACGTGGTTGACCCGTAAAATTTTTATTATTGCAGCACATTATTTATCATGGACAAATAATGCTATGTGGCTTTTTGAAACCAGCAACAAGGCAATATTTTTTTACGCATCGTTCTTCCCTTTCGGGAAGGTCTTCGCCTCATTTTTATTTGAGACAGTTTTTTTCAAAGAACATTTTTCAAGAAATTTCTTTCTTGTGGGAATGATAGGATTCGAACCTATTAAGCCGAAGCACCGGTTTTACAGACCGGCCTAACTCTCCAACGTTAGCGCATTCCCATTTTATTGGTAGGGAGAACAGGACTCGAACCTGCAACCTGATGGTCCCAAACCACCGATTCTAGCCAATTGAAATACCTCCCTATATGTTGGTCGAGATATGAGATTCGAACTCATTTTTGCAGCGCCACAAACTACAGTGTTACCCATACACTAATCTCAACATGTTTTTTTGACGATCTGTAAGGACTCGAACCTTAAACCTCCTGGTTCGTATCCAGGTGCTCTTCCGAATTGAGCTACAGATCGTTTTTATTTTTTGTGGAAACGGTAGGATTCGAACCTACATCAACAGATCTTCAAACTGCCGCATTGACCATCTTTGCTACATTTCCATTCTTTCATTGTCGGGGTGGACAGATTCGAACTGACAACCTTGTGCGTATAAGGCACCTGCTCTCACCTTTGAGCTACATCCCAATATTTTGCGGAAGGTATAGGAATCGAACCCTGACATTTACTGTCCGCTCAAGATTTCAAGTCTTGTTGTGCGCCACTGCACGCTACCTTCCTTTGCGGAGAAATGAGTTACCGACACCCATACATTGCTGTACGCTTTGCTTAGCAAGCAAGCCTGAGCCCTGCCCAGTTATTTCTCCTTTGTACACCCGGCGGGAATCGAACCCACAATTAAACAGGATTTAAAACTGTTGCGTTTACCGTTACGCCACGGATGTATTTATTTTATTATAACGGTTTGCACCGTTATGCTTTTTTGTACCCTCTGTAAGATTTGAACTTACACTAACTTGTTTCTAAGACAAGCGCCTCTACCGATTGGGCTAAGAGGGTATTTCTTAAATACTTCTTTCCGTTGTCGGAAATGGGTTCGAACCACTGTCTTCAGATTCAAACTCTGATGTCCTGCCAGTTAGACGATCCGACAAAATATTTTTAAAACAAAAAGCCCGGTCACTTATGCAGAGACCAGGCCTATTAAAAATAGAGCATACGATTCCCTGTCAAACATAATTTGTTTGATAAAACCTAACTGTTGGCATACTGATACTATGCTTCATTTTGTTTTTTTATTTAAAATAAAAAACCCCGGGGTTTTACGTCCGGGGTTTAAATAAATATTTAATTCTATTAAATTTTTACATAAACCCACGATCGCAATCAAGAGGTGAAACCCCTATCTGGCGTGCATTCTGACTATATGTAAAAATATGTTTCATTTTTTGTTTTGTTATTTTATACTGCAAATGTAAATCATTTTTTTTGAATGAAAAAAATTATTTTTTACGAAAAGGGTAAATTTATTCTCAGCGCAAATTTTCACGCTCCAGAAACGTCAGTAAAATCAATAGATACAGGGCCATTATATAAAAAATAAAATATTTCAAAAAAGATATTTTCACTGAGTGAAATATATTTTAAAATTATTGAATGAATTTTTAAGTCACGTCTTTCGTTTTGTTTTAGAAATTACTCGAAGATCTATGGATTTTTTAAGCGCAACGTGGCCTTTTAAGCCTATCATTTCTTTAATCTCATCAATTTTACTATTTTTGTACCTTCGTTTTTCAAACTACAGGCACCGTAGTTCAATGCCCGCCCGACTGAACGTCGTTCGGGCGGGGATAGAATAGAAGTGTTACTACAAAATGTTTTTTGCGTATGTTATACAAAGTGAATCTGATGAAACTTTCTTTTATAAGGGGCATTGCGAGGATCTGGAAAAAAGGTTGAAACAACATAATTCAGGTCAAACCGTTTCAATTAAAAACAAAGTTCCATTTAAATTAGTTTATTTTGAAGCTTTCGAACTTAGAATTCAAGCAATCAAAAGAGAAAAGTATTTTAAATCCGCCGCGGGGAGAAAATATTTAAAATCCAAAATCTCAACCTTTCTTTAATCCATCAATTTTACTACTTTTGTACCTTAGTTTCAAACTACAGGCACCGTAGTTCAATGGATAGAATAGAAGTTTCCTAAACTTTAGATCTCAGTTCGATTCTGAGCGGAGCCACTAAAGAAAAAAAGCCCAAACAGTGTTTGGGCTTTTATTTTGATAAGAACAAAATTTATTTTTCTATTACCAGTTTTTTAACGTCAATTTGTTTTCCGCTATTTTCATCTGAAATTTTTACAAGATAAATTCCCGGGCTTAAGGTTGAAGTATTTATTTCGTTAATGCCAGTAACATTTAATTTATTATTTAAAATCAATTTCCCTGCTACATCAAATAAGTCAATTTTCAACGTGGTTGAAGCCATCTCGTTTTTAATAAACAATGCATTATTTGCAGGATTGGGGTACATCACAATTGCAACATTTGATGATGTAATATTTTTTATTGATGTAGTTGAAAAAAATGCCCATAGCTCTGAACCGTTGGCTCCATTATTTGCCGAGAAACACAATGTTGAACCTATTAGACCAAATGCGGTAGGTGCAGAAGACGCAGCGCCTGCATTAATATCAGCGATCATAGTTGTACCAACAGTTGTTCCGTCTGTTTGCCATAATTCGCTACCGTTTGTGCCATTGTCTGCGGCAAAATAAATAGCTGTACCATCTAATATAAGGTTTGTCGGATTTGAGCTTCCTGAAGGATTAATATCTTTTACTAAAACTGTTCCTGCCAAAGAACCATCTGTTTTCCATAATTCGGCTCCGTTCGCAGCGTCGTTAGCATTAAAATATAAATTGTTATTCATTAAAATAAATCCTTTCGGAGTTGAAGAAGCTGTTCCAACACTTATATCTTTAAGCAAAGCAGTTCCACCGGTTGTGCCATCACTTTTCCAAAGCTCTATACCGGCTGTACCGTCATTTGCCTGAAAATAAATATTGGTGCCCATAGTATAAAGACCACTTGGAATAGCCCCGGTAGCCCCCGGATTAATGTCCTTTACTAAAGTTGTACCTGCCAATGTACCATCTGTCTTCCATAACTCTCCGCCATTAGCCACATCAATCGCCCTGAAATATAAATTATTTCCCATCAAAAC
>JBDSFC010000087.1:0-13446 GCA_039919745.1 Bacteroidia bacterium
GCAAAACCATTAGGGCCACTGTAATTGTCAAATACAATAAGATAAGCCGTCTTTTCAGGCAGGGTTATTTTTTTGAATTTTAAAAGTGATTTTAGGAAATATTTTAATCGGTATTTTTTAAAATCGATCTCATAACAAATAATGAATTTTTTTAAGGAAATAAAATTTTGATAGATAATACCAATGGGACTAATTTTCACATTTTTTATATGATACAATCCGCTGGGCTGAATTTTATAGTTCATTTCGCCAAAACAAACTTCATCCCCCTTTTTTATATTTAGTGGAAGTGTTTTTGTGATAGTTTCCTCCGGGTAAAATTGGCGTATAAGCTTCATATTATCCTGTTATTAATTGTTTAGGCATTTTTGCGCAGGATCTTGTTTAGAATTGAAGATAACCAATTAAAATTAAAAAGCAGTAATTTTTTGCCGAACAGTTTAATAAAAAATGTTTTTTCGTAATAGATGTTGCTCAGTAGGTTGTTCGAACTGTAATAACGTGCCGAACTTTCACCTGAAGAGTTTAAAAATTTAGTTTTTTCTGATATTTTGTCCCAATAAAATAAATATAAACTTTTTATTGCTGCATTGGCCTTTACTTTGTAAGCATGAAAGCCATTAAATGCAGTAAAGGAATTAAAAAATTTATAGTGGTGAAAATGAAAGAAAATTATTCGTTTACCGTTTGAAAAATAAAATTCTTTTTGTTTTGTAATCATAAAATTGTTTAAGTTCCACGGGGCAAGGCCACTGATCTCATCATCAAGATCTTTTATTTTCCCTGGATATAAAGAATGCCAGTTATCTAGATATTTTTGATCAGCAAAACGCTGGTTAACATCATCAAAACTATCGCCGCACCAGTCAATGCATTGCTCTCTCCAAAGCTTTAAACAATTTAAACCCGTCACATCGTTTTTAAATATTTGAAAACTTACATTGTAAGTGCCAAATTTTTTATTTGCTTCAAGTTCTTTTGAAAATTTATGTGGAGTAATTATAATGGAATAATTGTTAAGGTGATGGAATAAAGTAGCGGGATCTTCAAGGAAGAGAATATCCGCATCTAACGTGCAAATGTGTGATAAATTATATTTTTTAAGAATGTGAAGTGGCAAACACGGACTCAAAGAAAAATAATATTCTATTTTACTCCTATTGCTTTTGCAATTCATTAACTGTTTATCACTTTCTTCTATTTCCTGAAGAGTTAAAAGGGTCAAACAAGGAAAATTCGTTTTGTTTTTTGTAAAGTAATCAAAAGTATAAGTGTCAAGACATAAAACGTATAAGTTAAATTGTTTGCAGGTAGTTCTTAAAGAATCATAAAGGGTTATGCCTCTGCCAAGGTAGTTTTTATCAAAATATGTTGCAAAATGAAACATTTATTTTTTTATGGATTCAACAAATAAAGAGTCGGGTTTTCTAACAGAGTTATTTTTTCCATCAATACCATAATCCGCCCAGGCTTTTAAATAACTCGTAAATGCGCTTTGTACTATTGTCTCTTTTCCACCTTTCAGTTCCAATAATTTTGATAATGAATAGCGATCATACATCCACTGATGAATTTCACCACCGAGCCTAAATTTTCCAATATAATAGGCTTTAATATCAATTCCCATTAATTTTAAGAACAAAGTTTTGATTTTTTGTTTTATTCCTACTCTGGCTTTATGTTTTCCTTTTTTCTCAGATTCTAAATAATTATTTCTGATGGCCTTTCCTTCTTCGCCAATTCTTTCAAAAACAAAAGATTCATTTATTATGTTTTTTTTGAAAAGGTATTTTGCAAGATCTCCACCACCATAGTTTCTTACTGTTTGGTCATACATTTCCAATTTCATCCACTCGTAATTGGCTCTTATTAATTCATCGTTTGGATTTTTTACCCCTTCGTCAAAATATTTTAAGTAATTTCTAGCTATCATTTCAAGATCAGGAATAACGACTCTTAAAATGCCTCCCGGTTTTAAAACGCGATAACATTCGGCAATTAAGTTTTCTCCGTCCTCTTTCGAAAAATGCTCTAAAACATGCGAATGATAAACAAGGTCAAAGGAATTATCATTAAATGGGATTCCTTTTAATAAATTATGTGCTATTACTCCGGGCCCACTTGATGAAAAATCAATATTTGTCCACTCTTTGGCTAATGAGTAATGAGTTCCGCATCCAAGGTTCAAATACTTCATATTACTCATATTTTTTCTAGTGTTATAATAATACTCTGACCTTTCTGTAATTTTTTTCTGATCCTAGGTAAAAATAATTTTTTGAAAAAAGTCATAGAATAAAGTTTACCGGCAATCTTTAATACGAGCTTGTAAGATCTTCTATTATCAATTAAACGGTTGGATACAAAAAAAAGCTTGCTGAGCTTTGCCACTAAGTATGATTGGGATGCAACTTCGAAATGTACCGCTTGCATTTGTTCTCTTTCTATTTCAACAACTTTAAAGTTAAATTTTTTGGCAAGAAAACGTAAAGAACTTTCTGTCCAAAGAATTGTATGGTGAGGTGGCAAATTAAAAACATAATTAGAAGAGTAGGATATAAAACCATCATTATCAGGAACAGCTATTACAAAAAGTCCATTCTTCTTTAATGTTAGATTTACATTTTTTAGAAAATCATCAAGCTCTGTCAAGTGCTCCAATACTTGAAACAAACATACCATATCATAAGTTCCTTTATTTGTTTGTGCATGTTTTGCAAGATCTTCTTTTTGTACATTAATGCCTGAAGCTTTTGCCAATTCAACGGCTTTGGTGCTTAATTCAAGACCAGTATAATCTACTTTTTCAGTGATCCTGGTGTAAAGTACTCCTCTTCCTGCTCCAATATCAAGGATTTTATGCCCTTGTTTTATAAATTTTTGCACATAATCATATTCTGATTTCCCATCATGCATATAGTACCATTCAAATTTTCCGAGTTCCGAATAAAACTTATCTTGCCCGGCTAATCGTGGATCAAAAAAAATCAAGCTACAATTTTTACATTGATGAACTTCGATCTTTTCGAGGATTAGCTCTCCGCTTATATCCATAAAATCCCAAAGCCTCGCAAGATCTCTCCGCCGATAACTTCCTTTAACGAAAGTATTTTGAGAAGCACACAACAAACATTTCATTTTGCCTGGAAGATTAATAAATTAAAATGACACTTTATTTTCTTGTTAAGTACCAAAGGTATATCAGCATATGAGGGTGCTGATTCAATAAGCTCGTAATTTTTTTTGAATAAAGAAACAAAGTGATCCTCTGAAAAAAACCAGTGACATAATTTTGATTCGTAATAATTATCCGAAACACTTTGAATGGTCAAAATATCTTTATTTTCGTTTGAAAGCGCTAATCTATCAAAGATAAGATATTTAACTTTCAATTTTAATATTTGTTGTATAAGTTCAAATGGTTTTTCAATATATTGTATCACACTGCTTAATAATATAATATCAGGTTTGTGTGCTTTTAAACAATCTTCGATCGTTAAATAAAATTTTAAATTCTCATCTTCAAAAAAATCTTTTCCGCATTGGACAAAATTGGGCTGTTCAACAATGCACCAGTTTAACTCTGTAAGGTCATTTAAGTAGTTTTTATTTTGATAGTAACTGCTTCCAAGGCTGCCGCCAAAATCGAGAACGCATAATTTATTGTTATTTTCAGTTGCGGTTTGTTTAAGATAATTAAGCAGGCCATGGCTTAGTTGAACTTCATTAAACAAAACACTATCGCGTTCATAAACAGCTTCGCCGTTCTTAACTTTTAATAATGCGTTTTTACATTTTTCAAGAATCGTTTCGCTATCATAACCTGTTGAAATTTTATTAGCCTCATGCCATGAAGTATAATTGCCACGCCACACATTTTGTTCAGTAGAATTTTTTGTTAACCTTGAAAGCATAGCATATGCTTTTGATGGAAAGAATGGTTTGAGTGTTTTTTTTATTTTTTGCCATCTATTTCCTTTCGTAACAGTATATTGTTTAGAATACTTTTTATATGCCTTAAAGAACCATTCAGATTCTTTTAGCTGTATTTTTTTTACTTCAATATACTCTACAGGATCCTGGTCAAGATCTAATTCAACACAATGAACTCCTGAATTATCGTGACCAATATTTTTTACGATGGCTCTTGAAGGATGCAAACAAAATTTATTAGCCAGGAATAAGGATGCGTGCCATCTTACTGCCCACGAATCAATTTTTCCGGAGATTTGTTCTTCAAGCATTTTGCTAAAATTATGTGTTCCACGTCTGTCAAATTCATTCTCAAGTTTTTTTGATGAGATGGTTTGTAAAAGTTTGGATCCGTTTTCCTCAAAAAGATCCCAGGCTTTTTTCCAGGTTGCCCAACCCCAACAATCGGCTCCTTTCAAAAAGAATGTGCTTTCGTTGTGGTTGGTAGTTTCAAGATTATAATTCCAGGCATGAATACAACCCACTTCGTTAGTAGTATCATAAATATCCAGCGCATCATTCATGTACTTCAGAAAACCTTTTGAAGGTAAAATATCATCTTCCAGCACAATAATTGATCCATGTTGATTTATTACTTCGGTTACGCCTTTTATAATTGATCTTGAAAGCCCAAGATTTTTTTCTTGTTCAAAAATAAAAATCTCTTTAAATCTATTTTCATTTTTAACCAAGCTTCTTGTTTCGTCAATATTTTTTTTTTCCGTAAGACTTGCTTTCGGTTTTGAGCCATCACAATAAATATATAAAATACAGTCTTTTGCTTCTGCGTTTATACAAAGGGCATCCAATACTTTTTTGGTATGAGACGGCCGGTTATAAACAAATAATACAATTGGAGCCAGCATAGGTTATTTTTTTCTCCAGGTAGTTGTTTTATTAAACCAGGTAATGTAAGGTACTGGTCCGTATGTTTCAAGTACAAGCTCAAAGTCGTTTGAAAAATTTTTTAAAAAATAGTCCGAATAATAAACTCTTTCGGTATTATCAATAATTAAAAGACCGTTCTTTTTTATTTTTTTTATTGAATGATAGATGCAGGATGGCCTTGATCTTCCATCAACTAAAACAAGATCAAGACTTGCGTCTTTTATCCCATCAATTTTTGACGCATAATTTTTAAATGTAAAATTCTTAAACTCGTCAGATAGTGTGTAATAATGATGAGGGTTTGTCGCATCAAGAGGCGTGTTGTCTGTTGTTGTTTCTGGTTTAATTAGGAAACCTTTCCAATTTTCGGTTAAAGATTTTTTTTCGATAATTTTCCTAATTTCTTCAAACCATTTTTCATCATGTTCTATGGTTGTTACTTTGCAACCTTTAGCTAAAAAAAACAGACTGGAACCGCCCCCGCCAAATTCAAAAACTTCAACGCCTGGTTTTATTTCTTTTTCTAAAAGAGAAATGGTTTGAAAATTTAGCCATGGAAGAGAATAGTTTAATGATGACTTTGATCTGTCAAGTGTTTTCTTCCATTTAAAATAATTCCAAAAATTACCTATTTTAAACAGTGTTTTGTGTTTTTTACTTTCTTTCCAGAACCATAAAGTATCATTTAAACCGGTTGTCATTACTTGATTAATTTATAAAGCAGTACGTATAGCATAAATACATTATTCGAAATGTGTATTAAATTCAACAAGAACACTGGCTTGTTCTTTTGGTGGAAAACCCCAATTAGGATAAAAAGCACCTTCTACTATTTCAAAACTTAAACAATTCTCGGTAAGATCTTGCGCTTGCTGATCAAGAAAAAGACAATACGTGATATTATAATGCCCAATATTCAAATTCAATTTTGGTATTTCAAATGTGATCTTTTCAATTTTGCCTTCTTTGTTTTCTTTTAAACTTAACTTGTCGCTCATCCACAAACATTTTTCACCAACGCTGTTATCAATTCTAAAATCAATATTCATTCTGTTTATTGGAATTTGTTGTGATAAGAAAAACTCAACGATCATTTTTTCTCCTGACTGATATTGTGTTTTATTAAGAACAAGGTCTTTTACAATTATTTCTCCTGGCCCTAAACGTTTTACAGGATTAAAGCTTACGCTATTATTTAAATTACTTAAATCAATATATTCTTTTATTACCGTATCTATTTTTCCTGATTGTTTTACTTTACCATCAGCCAATAATAAACCGCTTTTGCATAATTGTGCAATAGAGCTCATATTATGGCTCACAAATAAAATGGTTCTGCCACTTTTGCTAACATCATCCATTTTGCCCATACATTTTTTTTGGAACTCTGCATCTCCAACTGCAAGCACTTCATCAATGATTAGGATCTCGTTTTCCAAAAAAGCTGCCACAGCAAAAGCTAAACGTAATTGCATGCCACTACTATAGTGTTTTAAAGGCGTATCAATAAATTTTTCTACACCTGAAAAATCCACAATGGCATCAAAGTTCTTTAGTATTTCAGATCTACGCATTCCTAAAATAGAACCATTCATAAAAATATTTTCACGGCCACTAAGCTCTGTATGAAAACCGGTGCCAACTTCCAATAAGCTGGCAATCCTTCCGCGACAAATAATTTTGCCAGAAGTTGGTGGGGTGATCTTTGAAAGTATTTTTAATAGTGTAGATTTTCCTGCGCCGTTTTTACCAATAATACCAATTGTATCACCTGGCAGAACATCAAAATTAATGTCTTTTAATGCCCAAAAATCTTCTTTCTTTGATGAAGGCTTTAAAAAAGAGAACAAATTTTCGCGTAAGCTCAAATATGGCTTAGTATTGCTTTGGATCTGGAATTTTTTACTAATTTCCTTTATTTCAAGAATTGGCTTCAATCTCGTAAATATAAAAAAAGTGAGGCAGATAGCCAAGTTATTTACTCACCAAATCGGGGGTTTTATTAGCTAAATGCGTTTATTTTAGCCTTTTTGTTTGGCTACAAAATCTTTAAGCTCGCTAATTGTTTCGTTGTAAGAAAACACTTCTGAAATTAATAGAAAATTCTCTTTTTCCATACACCTGAAATAAAGCAATTTTGCCGCATCCAGTTTTTCACGGTCGTGAATAAAAAGATTTAAAATAATTAAGATCTGGTCTTTTGAATAACAGTAAGTTTCATAAATTTTTTTAAACGTTTGAAAACGGGTCGCATCATTTGTATACACATTTAATTCTTCTTTTATTTTTTTTATATCTTCTTCCGCCGAGGCAATCTTACAATTATTATTAGCCAACATTTTGGGATCTACGGCACTTTTAAAAAAGTTGTTTAATTCTAAAACGGAAGATTCAAATCTAAAGGATTTTTCAAGTTCTTTTTTATTATTCTTATCGGTTAAATTAAAATAGGCGATCTTAATTAATTTTAGTTTTTCTATTTCATATTCTATATACTTTAAAATAAAATTTAATTGCTCTGTTGTTAAACAGTTATTTCTGCAAACATTTTCAGCGATAATGTACTTGTCGTCTGCTATTTGCGCTTTCAGCATCAATAAATTAATATAATTAAGGTATTCCGGTGGCATTCCCGAAGTGCAATCCCCGTCTTTTGGGATATTATTAAAATAACTTGGCTTGTTATCTTTTAATTCGCAAAAGTGCGCGAGTCGCGTATTTTTATATTTAGCGTTAGTATCAATTATTGGTTTTGCGGGAACCAATGGGCTTGGTAAACGTGTAACATCGTAATATCCACTATAACTTAATTTAATTTTATTTTGCTCACGGCTTATTTTATAATTGAATTCTTTATTTTTTGTTGGCAGGCCTTTTTCAAAAAGAAATAAAGTGGTTTCAAGCTTTTGTTTATCCTCAAACTCGAGTTTTATTCTTACAGTGTCTTCATAAATGGATCGTATCAGAACATTTGTTTGGGCTGTTTTGTTTTGAACGGAATCTGATGTACTTATAATAAACAATGCACCCTTGTCAGAAAAGATGCGAACATCATTTTGCGCAAGCCCACATATTGTTATAAAAGCAAAAAGAAATAAAAAGAGAAATTTCATTTTTTAAAATTAAGATTTAATTGTTTGTTTCTTCATTTTTTTTAAAATGATCGAACACTAGTTTTGCTTTTGACTTGCCAATATGTTTTTCTAATTCTTCGAAGCTGGCCTCTTTTATGTTCTTAACGCTTTTTAATTCAATTAAAAGCGTTTCTGCAGTTTTATCGCTAATACCTTTTATCTCATTCAACTCGGTTTTAAAAGTTTCCCTGCTGCGTTTGTTACGATGGTGGGTAATGCCAAAGCGGTGCGCCTCGTCACGGATCTGCTGGATGACCTTTAGCGTTTCACTGCGTTTATCTAAATATAACGGCAAAGGATCTCCGGGAAAATAAATTTCTTCGAGACGTTTGGCAATTCCAATAATGGCTACTTTGTCTATCAGGTTTAATTTTTTTAGACTCTCGTAAGCCGCTCCCAATTGTCCTTTTCCACCATCAATAACGATCAATTGTGGCATTGGTAAATTTTCTTCCAGAACACGTGAATATCTCCTGGTTATAATTTCTTCCATGGTAGCAAAATCATTTGCCCCAATAACTGTTTTCACATTGTAATGTCTGTATTCTTTTTTCGCAGGTTTACCATCAATAAAAACGGGCATGGCACTCACAGCATATTCGCCTTGTATGTTACTATTATCAAAGCCTTCAATGCGCCGTGGTTGCTCTGTCATGCGCAGGTCTTTCATCATTTGATTCATGATCCTGTCTGTATGACGTTCGGGATCTGTAAGTGCTATTTGTGTTTCCCTTTCTAACTTGTAGGCGATAGCATTTCTTAAACACAAGTCGAGCAATTGTTTTTTATCACCGATCTTTGGGATCACATACTCACAATCCGGTAATTTTATTTCAGGAATGAAAGGCACTAATATTTCTTTACTGTTACTGTTAAAGCGGTTTCTGAATTCAATGATCGCAAACAATAATAGCTCTTCATCACTCTCATCCATTTTCTTTTTTAACTCTATAGTTTGCGCATGAATGATAGCGCCATTTACTATTTTAAAATAATGTACATACGCTGCCTTTTCATCACTAACAATATTTATAACATCTGTATTGGTAATTGAGGGATGAACGATCGTAGATTTGCTTTGATAATTGCTTAGAATTTCGACCTTATTTTTTAATGCTTCGGCAGATTCAAAATCATATTTTTCAGCTGCCTTTTGCATTTTATCTTTCAGATCGCGCAACGCAAAACCAATATCACCTTTAATGATCTGCCTTATCTCTTTTATATTTTGATTATATTCTTCTTCGCCTTGTTTATCAACGCAAGGCGCTTTGCATTTACCAATATGAAACTCAAGACAGGGCCTGAATTTCCCTTTATCGATATTTTCTTTGCTAAGGTCATAACTACAAGTGCGTATTGGATAGGTTTGACGAATAAGATCCAATAATGTGTGCATTAATTTTACAGAGGCATACGGACCAAAATATTCGCTACCATCTTTTACCTGCCGACGCGTATAAAATAACCTTGGGAAACGTTCTTTTTTTAAAATGATCCAAGGATAAGTTTTATCATCTCTTAAATTAATATTATACCTGGGCTTGAGATTTTTTATGAGATTATTTTCCAGTAATAAAGCGTCTAGTTCTGAATTTACTTTTACGGTTTTTATATCGTGGATCTTTTTTACCATCATTCGCAAACGACTACTATCATGCTCTTTTGCAAAATAAGATGATACGCGTTTTTTGAGATTTTTGGCTTTACCAACATATAATAAAAGACCCTCTTCATCAAAATATTGATAAACCCCGGGAAGATCGGGTAATGTTTTTATCAGTGATTGTATATGTTCAGGGAAGTCCTCTAGCACCTTATAAAGTTATAAATTACCTTTTATATAAAAGGAAGAATTTAAGACAAAAATAACTGTATCTTTCTTATAAAATTTAACCTTATGAAAAAAGCGGTCATTTTCTTTTTATTTATTGTTTGTTATTTAACTTTTAATGCACAACAGCAGGCAAAAACCGGCGAAACTTTGCTGTTAGATGCAAAGGTAAGAACGGGAATTCTTCCTAATGGCATGAAATACTATATAAAGTATAATGCTAAGCCCGAAAAAAGAGCTGAATTACGCTTAGCAGTAAATTCAGGCGCAACGATGGAAAATGATGACCAACAAGGCCTGGCGCATTTCGTAGAACATATGGCATTTAACGGTTCTAAAAATTTTAAAAAGAATGAGTTGGTTAATTACCTCGAAGGAATTGGAACAAAATTTGGCGCAGATCTAAACGCATACACAAGTTTTGATGAAACAGTTTATATGCTTCAGATCCCAACGGATAAAGAAGATATTTATAAAAAAGGTTTTTTGATTTTAGAAGACTGGGCGCATAATTTAAGTTTTGATAGCGCCGAAGTAGAAAAAGAACGTGGTGTGGTTTTAGAAGAGTGGCGGCTAGGGCAAGGGGCTTTTGAACGTATGAGCCGTAAATTTTGGCCAATTATGTTCAAGGATTCGCGTTATGCAGATCGTTTTCCGATTGGCAAACCTGAAATTTTAAAGAATTGCAAACAAAGTGTATTGCGTCAATACTATTATGATTGGTACCGTACCGATCTACAAGCTGTAATAGTAGTTGGAGATATTGATGTAAATGCAACCGAAAAATTAATAAAAGAACAATTCTCTAAGATCCCAACCACAAAAAATCCACGAGAGCTTAAAACCTGGCCTGTGCCTGCTCAAAAAGATCTCAGAGTAAGCGTTTCCAGTGATCCTGAATCACCTTACAACATTTTACAATTCATGTATTTTCAACCGGCTGAAAAATTAAAAACATTAATAGATTATAAAGATAAATTGAAAGAAGAATTATTTAATAGTATGATCACAGCGCGTTTGAACGAACTATCCAAAAAAGCGGACGCACCTTTTATGTTCTCCGGTGCGGGATATTATGGCAATGTCAGAAATATTGATGCTTATACCTGTTTTGCTTTATTTGCGAATGGAAAGGCTGATAAAGCTCTTGCCGCTGTTGTTACAGAGAATGAGCGGGTAAAGCGTTTTGGTTTTACCACAACAGAATTTGAAAGAAGTAAAAAACAAATTTTAAGTGATAGCGAGCAGCAATATAATGAGCGCGATAAAACAGAATCAAAATCAATTGTAAACGAATTGGTTCAAAATTATTTAACCGGCGAAGCTGTTCCGGGAATTGAGAACGAACATGCTTATACAAAAGAATTGTTACCGTCTATTACTTTAGAAGAAGTAAATGCATTGGCAAAAAAATGGATAAGGACAAAAGGAGAGAATGGTATGATCGTTTTAATGATGGCAGAAAAAGATGGAAATAAAATTCCAACAGAACAAGAAGTACGCTCGGTATTTGAAAAAACAGAAGCAAACACAAGTATTACCGCCTATGTTGATAATGCAATTAACGAACCATTGGTTGCAAAAAAACCACGCGGACAAAGAGTAGTTAAAACAATTGAAAAAGGTTATGGCATTACTGAATTGACCTTAGGAAATGGCGTACGTGTACTTTTAAAACCTACAGATTTTAAAGATGATCAAATTATGATGTCGGCTATGAGTTGGGGAGGAACAAATTTATACAGTGATAAAGATTTTCAATCAGCGAGATCCTGTACTGATATCCAGGAAGAAATGGGATATGGAAAATTTAACGGAACAGCGCTGGATAAATTTATGCAAGGAAAAAACGCGTCGCTTTGGATTCGTAGTGGGCCAACCAGCGAATACTTAAATGGCGAGGCAACTAACACCGACCTTGAAACACTTTTGCAATTAACTTATGCAGCTTTCACGATGGCCCGCGTAGATTCAACTGCTTTTACATCTTATATTGAGTTACAAAAAGGCTTTATACAAAATAGTTCGTCTGATCCTTCAACGGTTTTCCAGGATTCTATCAGGTACATAATGTCAGGCCATAATTACCGTTATGCTCCATTATCCGAAATTAGCCTGAATGAAATTGAAATGAATAAAGCGCATAAAATTTTTAAAGAGCGTTTTTCAGATCCAAGTGATTTTGTATTTACGTTTGTAGGAAGTTTTAAATTGGATTCTATTAAACCATTATTGGAAAGTTATTTGGGTGGGATCTCTGCAACAATGAAACATGAAATAGCTAAAGACCTTGGTGTAAAAGGCCCAAAGGGAATAATATCAAAAACCATTAAAAAAGGAAATAATCCACGTAGTACAGTGCAATTAATGTGGGTAGGTGATTTCGAATTTAATCGTAAGAACCGTTTTGAAATGCGCGCCCTTGCCAATCTTTTAAATATAAGACTGCGTGAAAATCTACGCGAAGATAAAGGTGGTGTGTATGGCGTTGGCATCTCGCCTCAAATAGAAAATTTTCCAAAGGGTTCTTATAAATATGTGTGCGGCTTTTCATGTGCCCCGGATAATGTAGAAAAATTAATAGCGGCGGCAAAAGATGAAATAAATGATGTAAAAAAGAATGGCTGCAATGAAATTAATTTAGGAAAAATAAAAGAAACCTTAATAAAAGAAAGAGAAACGCAAATAAAGGAAAATGGATTCTGGATGTCTTATATATCTTCGAGCGACAGGTTTAATGAGCCAATGAACGATATTGACATGTACAACGATTGGATAAAAGCTTTAACCAGTAATGAATTAAAACGTTTGGCAAACCTTTATTTTAACGATAAAGAATTTAAGCGTTTTGTGTTGGAGCCGGAGAAATAAAATTAATAGTGTTTTCCTTGCGAAGCAATATTAAATGACGTTTTTTCAACTTTTTCTTTTGCGGCTTTATTCCAAAGTATTGGATTGGTATAATTAAAATGAATAAAATAAATTTTTGATTTTATATCCTTACTTTCTTTTTCGAATCATTTTTCCGGGCCATATTACAGCAATTTTTTTTCATAACCTAAATGCGGATAACCACCATCCTGCGCCACACCTCAAACTAAAATATAAGGTTGTGTTTGACTTTTGGTTTCAAAAAAACCGAAGAGCAAAAAGATAAACTTAAAATTATTTTAATTTCAAAAGACATTAATTTTAAGTTAGAAAAAAGGAAAGGTAAATAAACAAAAAAACCCGGATCGAAGATCCAGGTTTTTGAGTGCGGGTGAAGGGACTCGAACCCCCACGCCTTTCAGCGCCAGATCCTAAGTCTGGTGCGGCTGCCATTACGCCACACCCGCAGCCTAATGCCTTACATTGTAAGGGAAGGCAAATTTACAAAATTTTTTATATAAAAAAGCGGCTTTTCGTGTAGATATTACAGAATATGGTCATTATGCCCCCGTATAGAGGGGATTTACAAGGAAAATCGGAAAATTATTGGCAGTTTTGTAGTCCTTAAAAAGGATGTCAGAAACCAGGAAAATAGCCATAATTGGAAGTACCGGAAGCATAGGTACCCAAGCCCTCGAGGTTATTCGCGAAAATCCATCACATTTTTCAGTTGAAGTATTAGTGGCC
>JBDSFC010000125.1:0-5185 GCA_039919745.1 Bacteroidia bacterium
TGCCAAAATGCTCTAGACACTTCTTTTTTAATAAGCGTTGCGCCCAATTCATTGACAAGTATTTCTGCTTTTTGCAAATTCTGCAAGCATAAGCCCAATTTATTAGTAATAACATACAGTGCCCCCAATTGCGCATAACCTTCTGCTGCTTTTGATCTCTCATCGTTGATCTTTGAATTTTCGATGGCAGCTTTAAAATTAGCTTCCGCTTTATCATAATTTTTTTTCGCGAGAAAGATCTTACCAATATTAATGAAAAGGGTACTTAAACCTGTTGTAGCGTTCAGTTGCTTATGTAGATTTAAAGATTGCTGATACTGTATCATAGCCGAATCAGGCATGCCCTTAAGATCATAAACTACACCAAGGTTAATAAGTGTATTGCTTACTCCAAGACTGTCCATTCGTTTTGTATCAATGGCTATTGACTTACGATAATACACCAACGATTTATCGTACTCTTTAAGATCTTTGTAAATAATACCAATGTTATTGCAGCAACCGGATTGTCCACTAAGATTATTATTTTCTTCGTGTATTTTGAGGGCTTTAAAAAAATACGAGAGTGCATTTGGAAAATCGCCTTTTATTGCGCTAAGCATTCCAATATTATTTAAGCTGCTGGCAATCCCTTTTTTATTATTTATTTTAATAAAGATTGGTAGTGCACTTTCAAAAGAATAAATGGCAGAGTCGAAGTGGCCCTTGTACCAATAAATAATACCGGTGCTGTTGTATGCGTTGCTCATACCCAATAAATAATTAAGTGGTTTTGCCAATGCAAGTGCTTTTTTTGAATAGATAGCTGCTTCGTTTAACAGCTCTTTGCGCCAAAGAGATTCTGCCAGTAAATTAAGGTTTAAAATATAATTGGTATCTTTTTGATGATTGGGCTTTGCCTCCCATTTAAGTAAAGCCTTTTGTAAACTATCTGTTTGCGCACTTAAAAATGATGCAAGGAAAATTAACACTAAAACGAGGTATCTCATACAGCGTTAAATTAGAAAAAATTAAGAAAATAAAAATAAATATTTATCAATAAGAGTAACATACCCGCGGTTTTATGTTACTCATTAACCCGAGCATTTCCTTAAAGCAAAAGCTATGTGAAAGATGCTAACTAAAAAACATTAGGTTTAATTAACATGGAAGTATAAAATTCTTATTTTATTTTAGAATAAAATTAACCCCGTATATTATGAAATCTATTACTCAATTTGTAATTGTATTAATTTTTATTTTATTCTCAAAGCAATTCAAAGCACAACACGGGCTTATTCGTGCCGCATCTTTAAACGTTGGCCTGGAAAGTGCGCTAAGCATTACTCTTTTCAATTCCCTGGATTCATTATTTGAAGGAATTGATAGAGGCAAAATTGACACCTCTTTAATTGATAGGTCAAATTTTAATCTAAACTTTGCGATTATGAGCACTCTAAAAAATTACGAAAATAAAGACACCATTAAAGTGTTTTATAAGAAGCAATTGATCAATCTATATCCCGTTTCAGATAGTAAGTATTTTATAACCATCGCTTACATAGGTAATAAAGCAAATGAAACTGGCAACTTAAGCTTATTATTAAACTTAATTGCAACAAAGGCAAAGGGTAATATGCGCTTTTCTATTCCTTTAAATTATGTTACTTCTTCCTGGAAAACAAAAACAGTTGGAAACATTACGTATCATTTCAATGATAATATTAATATAGAACGCGCTAACATATTTAATAAAAAAAATACAAGCATAGCTCAAAAATTAGGGGTAAAGCCGGAAAAATTTAATTTTTATTTGTGCGATAATTACCAGCAGATAATTCGTTTGTTAGGTTTTGAATATGAATTAGAATCGAATGGTAAAATACGCGATGGATTTGGCGTAATGGAAAACACTATTTTTTCGATTATGAACAATGAAGATTTTTCGCATGATATACTTCATTATTATTCAGAAAAGATAAGAACCAGAACGCGCAATAACACAGCCGAAGAAGGAGTAGCTTACCTTTGGGGAAATGCCTATTATACTAGTGCTAATGGCGAAATGATCAGTCAAAAAAAAATGGTAGATTTTCTTAATGATTACTTACAAAAAAAACCTGATTCCGATTTGTTAGAAATATTTACTAAAAAACCAAAAATATATAGTTCACTTGCTTTGGAGATCTCGGTAAAATCGGTCATTTCAGGAGTAATTTGTAATGAAATAGAAAAAAGAAAAGGTGTTGATGGAATTAAAACGCTTCTTAATTGTGGAAGTGGGGATGAAAACTACTTTAAATGTGTTGAAGAATTGATTAAGATAAACAAAACCAATTTTAATGAAGAAATAAAAAAATTAGTTATAGCGTTTAAATAGTGATTGATTGAATAACGCTATTTAGGTAGTTTTCTCTGTGTTATCCATGACTTTGTGGTAAAGGAATCAATTATTCAAATTATCTCCCCTCAGCTCCCTGAAACGTTTGCGGGCTTCTACAGTAAAAATACTACCTGGGTATTTGGTAAGCACATCCTGGTAAGCTTGTTTTGCTTTTTCTTTATCATTGATCTTTTTTTCGTAAAGCTCGGCTAATTTAAATTGCGCATCATCGCCATATAATTCGGTTCCAAAATATTCTAAAATATTTTTATACATCATTTCTGCTTCTGCATATTTTCCTAATGAGGTATATATTTGTGCTTTGCTGTAATTAATATCATCGCCCAATGTATTTGTATTAAACAAAATGTTAATGCTATCCATACGCGCAATGGCTTCAGCAAATTTATGCTGTACGATCATTAACTCCGCAC
Source organism: Bacteroidia bacterium (assembly GCA_039919745.1). GTDB lineage: Bacteria > Bacteroidota > Bacteroidia > B-17B0 > Aurantibacillaceae > Aurantibacillus. The sequence continues at coordinate 2,797 of JBDSFC010000125.1, forward strand.
TGGCATATAAACGTAAAGGCATATCGTTTGTGTCCACCCCAATAGCATCCGTAATTATTAAAGAAAGATTCAACGCATCGTTCGCAATTAATTTTGTTGTTGCACCTTTTAATACATCGGCTTGTGTTTTTGCCCATGGAAAATCGCCGGCATAAAAACTCAACTTCGCATTTCTGAATTTTGCTTCCTGCCCAATGGCTTCATATTTAAAATCTTTTTCTACCTGCGAATATAATAAAGAGGCTTCCCATATTTCGCCAGTAAGAATATAAATATCTCCCAGCAAAATTTTGTATTCGGCTTTGGCAACGTTTTCCAAACCGGGCTGGTCAATAAAATCCTGTAACAGGTTTATTGCATCAGTACCTTTATTTAAATAAAATGCTTTTAACGAGACTAAGTTTTTTAAGATCTGTGCATTTAAAAAACTTTGTTTGTACTTTTCGTTCGCTTTTGCTAATTTTTGTTCCAACGCCAACAGCTCTTCCTGCGTAGGTTGCGACTTTTGAGTAATGGCTAAATAATCTACATTAATACCATCTACCATGGCGGCATCGTAATATAAATTATTAGGGCCTTTTTCAATAATGTAATCGTAACAACGTTTTGCGGTTTCCCATTGTTGATTGGCTGAACAAATTTTAGCCAGCTCAAAAATGCGATTGCCATCTTCTTTTAAACGTTTATCCAACGCTTTAGATTGTACAAAAGCGCCGTCAAAATCTTTTTGTTGTTTTTGAATAAAAATTAAAAATTCAGAAAGGATAATTTTATCTGGACTTTTCTGAATGCGTTTTTGAAGTTCTTGTTTTAATAAAGGATTATTGATGCCACCTTCCTGATCATCATAGCCCAGCGAATTTTGTAAATTACTTTGTACTGCGGCAATCTCGCTATCCCTGAATTCCAAAGCATCCAGGTATTCGTTGATCATGGCTTTAAGATCGTTTTTTTGTTTGTATACATCTGCCCTTTCGTAAAAATAAGGGTAATCAGGTGTCATTTTTCTGCCACGATTATAAGTCTCTATTGCGTATTCGTATAAACCATCTTCTAAAAAAGCATTAGCCAGGTTTTGTATAAACGGCTGAACGGCAAGTAATTCTTTAATGGCTTTTTCGTAAGCGTCTTTTTCTTTTTTTTCTTCGTTCTGAATTTTATAGATCCTGCCTAAATAAACGTATAGATAAACATTGTTCTTATTTTGTTTTAACTGGCGTTTGGTAATTTTTTCTGCTTTCGAAAAATCTTTTGCACCTATTAAACTTTTATAATAATAGGGAAACCAGCCTTCTGGGTTTTTATCATACAGATCTTCGAAATACTCGTTTGCCTTATCGTATTCTTTTTGTTCAAAATACTGTAAAGCCAACTTATCAAAGTTATTTGTAGGTTTTTGCGCAAATGCAGTTGCCTGCACAAAAAGTACAGTTATAAACGCGAAAATAATTTTTTGAAAAAAGTTCATATTTTTAAATCCCCTAACCCCTTTTTCCAAAGGGGGAATAAGTAGTATAAATATACTACCAAAGTTCTGTTTTATAAAGTATAGATGCTGAATTTCTGTTTTTTTCACAAATAAAAAACACCATGTCTTGTTTCCAGTGTCTATTATCATTTTATCTGAGAAAATCACTCTTCTTCAATTGGCCGACTGGGTTTTACCCTTTTTTTGTAACAATATTTTAGCCCGAAATTAAATTGATAAACGTTTGAGGCAGTTATCGTATATCCATGGATCTTATTTGCACGGTAAATTGGTTTGGTTTCTATAAATAATCGCAGTTTTTTTAAGATCCTTAGCTCTATACCAAAATTAATTGCTACGCCAAATGTCAGGCCGGGCTTGTTTTTTAATGCTTCTTCTTTGTCTGCTGAATTATAGCGCGAGCCGGAAATAGCTATATAACTACCACGCGTATATTGGGAAACAGAATCAATTGAATGGTATTTAATGATTGTTTTGCCATTATAATTTAAACCAATAATTGCACCTGCCCCGCAATAACCTGAAATAAATTTATCCTGATTTGTACTAATAAGAAAATCGCTTTCTAAATTTATATTTTCTGATCTATATATCAATGACAATGCTTTTGTTGAAATAGAATCGATATCGATCCAATTATTATTACTCTGAGAAAAAGGACCCATTATTGTTTTTTTTGAAAAAACCCCATTAGCCCAACTAAATAAACGATTCTCGGAAAAATAATTTATCCCTATCCTTAAAAAAGGTGGGACACGCTCTTCAATTGGATCAGATCTAAAACGAACAATTGCGCCAGCGTTTAATGTTACAGGTTGTTTGTATTCATCATATCCAGGCAAAGCGCCAAAATTAAAATTATACGGATCAGACCTTAAATTATTTATTTCTGCATTTGCC
>JBDSFC010000150.1:0-3852 GCA_039919745.1 Bacteroidia bacterium
GGCCTGTTTGATAAAGGAGAAGAAATGCCTTATCCTTTTAATGAGAGTGGCGATAACCAGGGCGGTTGCAGTATCTCCATTGATAACAAGCATTTATATTTTGCCATGCAGCGTGATGAAGGCGGCAACCAGCCAAACGTTGACATTTACATTAGCGATAATCAAAATGATGAATGGAAACCTATTCGTAAATTAAGCAACGTTGTTAATCACCCTGTTTATTGGGATAGTCAGCCAACTATTGCTGCAGATGGTATCACTTTATATTTTGCAAGCGACAGGCCGGGCGGATATGGTGGCATTGATCTTTACGTGACTGTAAAAGATCCAAAAACAAACATCTGGAGTGCACCAAAAAATTTAGGGCCAAAAATAAATACAAAAGGCAACGAAAAAACCCCTTTTATCCATAGTGATAGCGAGACACTTTATTTTAGCAGCGATGGGCATTTTGGTTTTGGCGGCATGGATATTTTTTATGTACGTAAAGATGAAAAAGGCGCATGGCAGGATCCTGAAAATATTGGCTCACCAATAAATGGCGGAACAGATGATGTTGGTTTTTTTGTAAGTACAGATACAAAAATGGGCTATTTTTTTAGTTTTGATGAAGGTAAAGTGCGTGGAAAAGGCATTGGCCGTTTTGATCTTTATACCTTTGATCTTTACAAAGAAGCGCGTCCGCAACAAATTGCCTTTATTAAAGGTGATATTAAAGATACCAAGGGTAACGAGATCCAGGATGCTGTTGTAGAAATTAAAAACATTAAAACAGAAGCAAAAACTTATGCCGTTGTGGATAGTGTAAGCGGACAATTTATGGCTGCTATTAATCTAAAACAGAAAGACGATATTTTAATTACAGTAAAAAAAGATGACCATGCATTTTCTTCTAAAGTTGTTAGTGTAAAAGATCTTACGTTTGAAGCGCCCATGAAAGAAGTTAAAATGGAGTTGAACGAAGCGGTTGCCGGTAAACCTTTTGTAATCAACAATATTTTTTATAATACCAATAGTGCAGAGCTAACCAAAGAAAGTAAAGTGGTTTTAAAATCCTTTGCGGGTTATTTAAAAGAAAACCCAAGTATCAAGATCGAGATCATGGGGCATACTGATAATGTTGGTAATCCAAAAGCGAATGAGGCTTTAAGTACTAATCGTGCTTTTTCTGTTAAGAGTGCATTAGAAGAATTAGGTGTTGATGGCAACCGTATAAACGGTAAAGGTTTTGGGGCTAATCAACCAATTGCGCCAAACACAACAGAAGAGGGAAGGGCAAAAAATCGTAGAACAGAATTTATGATCGTAGAGAAATAGGTTTAATTTTTTTCACCTCAGAGTTGCAGAGCACACAGAGTTTATTTTTACTCACTTGGAAAAACAGATTAAATTATTCTAACGAAAGAGTAACTGAACGGGCAGGGGGTTAATTTATTTTCTCTGTTTCTCTGAGTCTCTGTTGTGTTTTTTTACTCAAAAAAACTTTTTAGCATTCCAAAAAAACCTTTGCTTTCATTTTTTGTGTCTGAATTTTCCGTAGATTTTTTAAAGGTCTTGTCAAATTTTCTTATTTGAGAAACGATATCATTTTCAGATTTGTTTGTTTTTTGTCCGATGATCTTTATAAATGCCGCACTTTTTGAAGCTGTCCATAATTTTTCAAATGTTTCCATTGAAAGTTCATGTTGCATTCCATTTGTAAGAACATGATAGATCAGTAAATTATCCGGAGTTCTGAGCATGATCTTATTCAACACATCTGCACCAAAAGCTTCTTTTTTATTTGCTTTTAAACAGGCTAATATTTCCTGCTGATTATTGGTCTCTAATATTTTATCCGGCGAAATGGTTTTTTTCTGTATGCCGGCAAAAAAATCATCCAATACTCTTTTTTGTCTTAATGCCACCGGCAAAATATTTTCGCAGCCACAAAAATTACAATTGTAATTTATTTTTCCCGGATCTTTTTGAAGTGGGGCACCACAAGCCGCACAATGCACAGCAATTACAGAGTTCTGTTGTGAGGGATCTATTTTTTGATTAACGTAACGGTAAAATGTAAAATCATTATAAGTAGATAAACTTTCGAATTCAAGTTTTTGTTTGCAGGATGGACAGTCGCAATTTTTTTGCGTAACAAGATCTTCATGAAGGTCGATCTTATTTTTGCAGTGATGACAAGTGATCTCGTCAACAGGTTCTGTATTTAGTGCAATTTGCATTACAGCATATATACTTTTATTGCTGCCGCTTCCTTTTCTAAGATCTTTTATGTCGGCAATAGAACAAAGTTCTTCCCAGCTGCTTTCGCTTGTTTCGCCACAGTCATTGCAATGAGGTGCGCCCTCGAGGCTTTGCAAAGGTATCTTGTTGCCACATTTTAAGCAAGCAACATACATTCTAAATTTAAACCAACTATAATTGCAATTGCTCATTATTAATTTGATGAACTAAATTAAATAAATAAAGGCGAATTGTCTAAAAATAAAAAAAGCACGGAAATTTTCTATACTTCATTTATATTTCATGGATTTTTTAAACCACATAGAAACATAGAAAAGAATATAGCTAACCGCAGAAAGATTCACATAAATTTGTTTGCGAAGCAAAGAAATAACTAAGCGCCTCTTAAAATTTAGATGGATCTATAAAAAACTATGTATCTATGTGGTTAAATTTTTATGAGTTTCCTTAGAGAGTTCGAAATATTACTCAAAATACTCTTTCATCCGTTCAAAAAATCCTTTTTCTTTTTTATTTGGATTGGGTTCAAAATTTTTAGAACCTTTTAATTGCTCTAACATTTTTCTTTCATCAGGACTTAAATGAGCAGGCGTATAAACACTGATTTCAACTAAAAGATCACCACGGCCATAAGCGTTTACATCCGGTAAACCTTTACCTTTTAAACGCAATACTTTTCCGCTTTGTGTTCCGGGTTCAATTTTAATTTTCGCTTTTGCATCAATTGTTGGGACCTCAACATTTGTTCCAATAGCAGCATCCGGAAAACTAATATTTAAACTATAGATCAAATGATTTCCTTCGCGTTTAAGGTCAGGATGATCTTCTTCCTCTATCACAATTAAAAGATCGCCGTTAATGCCACCGCGCGGTGCAGCATTACCTTTGCCGCTCATGCTTAGTTGCATTCCTTCAGCAACACCCGCCGGCATATTAATGGTAATAATTTCTTCTTCTTTTACAATACCGTCGCCATGGCATGTATTGCATTTATCTTTTACAATTCTTCCTTCGCCGGCACATACATTACAAGTGCTTTGTGTTTGCATGGCACCTAAAATAGTTTGTTGCACACGTGTAATGGCACCTGTACCGTTACATTGTTTACAGGTATCGTATTGCCCGTTTTTTGCGCCACTACCGTGACAGGTTTTGCAACCAACGTATTTATTTACTTTAATTTTTTTCTCAGCGCCGTTGGCAATTTCTTTTAAATTTAATTTTACTTTAACACGCAAATTACTTCCGCGGTTAACGCGTCGCCCGGTGCTGCGGCCACCGCCACTTCCACCAAAACCAAATGCGCCACCAAAAATATCTCCAAACTGGCTAAAGATATCATCCATGTTCATGCCGCCATGGCCCTGTCCACCGCCAGATGCACCACCAACCCCGGCATGACCGAATTGATTATAACGCTGGCGTTTTTCCGGATTACTTAAAATTTCATAAGCTTCCGCAGCTTCTTTAAATTTATCTTCCGCGCTTTTATCATCCGGGTTTTTATCCGGGTGAAATTTGATAGCTAATTTTCTGTAAGCTTTTTTTATTTCTTCTTCGCTTGCATTCTTGGCAATACCAAGTATCTCGTAATAATCTCTTTTGGCC